>CAZIED010000078.1:0-10127 GCA_964538525.1 uncultured Pirellulales bacterium
GTCATTTCGACCGGAGCCCCCGTGTCTTCTGTCGAAGACAGAAACGGGGGCGAAGCGGAGAAATCTACTAATAGCAGATTTCCCTACGGGGCTCTTCGCTTCGCTTCGTGTCTCGACTCACCTTCGGTTCGCTCGAAATGACAAGATACATTTTCATTTATTCCGGGTTAGCGCTGCAAACGTATATAAAAGCAGGGGGAAAATTCTGGGGCACAAACTTCAGCTTTACATCTGAAAAATAGTGCCTCATCTCTCTGCCCAGCAAGGGCGCATATTGCAGCTGGATGTACCTTTTTGACTTGCTGGTTATGGCAAGGATTCCAGCCTTTTTCGAGCTGTTAAACAGCGATAAAGGCAGGCCCGAAACGATGCAATCTATGTTATCCACATAACGTTCACAATTTCTGGCGTCCTCATTAATAACCCTGAGCCTGGGGTCGTTTAATTTTTCCAAGCACCTGCAAAAGTGCGGATTGATTTCAAAACATGTTAATCGTCCGTTTTTCGGCAGACGTTTGAGGATTTCTGCGGTCACCGAGCCTGTGCCGGGGCCGAACTCGACGATGTGACAGCTACCGTTGATTTGCTCGGCCATTTTCCTGGCCAGAACCTTTGAGCTTTGAGTGAAAGTTCCAACTTGTTTTGGATATTTGAGAAATTCATACAAAAAACGCAGACTCTTCATTCTGACTGCTCCGGTCGTCAACGCACCATCCATATCTGAATTGTGGTAAAATATATGCTCCGAATCAGTCTGTCAAGAAATAAACTCGATGCTCGTCGTACATTCCCTTGACTGGATTCGGCAGGCTCACCATAAGTGCGCTCGGGGCAGCCTTGTGTCTTGCGTCACTGCGGTTTTTTCAGCTCTTCGACCTTAGGCAGGTCCTTTAGAGAATTTAGGCCGAAGACCTCCAAAAACTTTTTCGTCGTGCCGTAAAGCATGGGCCTTCCCAGTACCTCGGCTCGGCCGACAATCTTGACAAGCCCTTTATACATAAGGCTGCGGATAACTTCACCTGCTGAAACACCCCTTATGGCCTCAATGTCGGCACGCATTACCGGCTGCTTATATGCAATTATCGCAAGCGTCTCCAGAGCGGCACTACTGAGCTTGTCTTCGCTACGAACGTGGAGCAGCTTGGCCAGCCAGTGGTTATAGCTGTTCAAGGTCAGCATTTGGAAACCACCGGCTATCTGCTCTATTCGAAAGGCATTATTGTTGGCCTGGTATTTTTCATTGAGGCTCTCAATATATTGACGGACCTGCTTTGTTCCTATCTCCAAAATATTTGCGAGTCTTGCATCCGAAAGCGGCTCATCACTGGCGAATAAAATCGCCTCTACCACCGACTCGGCTGTCAGCTCGTCGTTCGTCGCTCCCCTCGACTCTGCTCGGGGCAGGCGTCGTTCGTCGCTCGTCCTTCGTTCATGTTCTTCGGTCATATATTTTTCCATGTAAACGGGTCTGCATCTTTCTTACTTATTTTGATTGTGATACTTTTTAGCTGCTGTTTCAACTGTTTTGCGAACTTAGTCAGTATAAATCTTTCGGAGACAGTATGGCTCAAACAGATGCAGGTTAATCCCGCCTCTTGTGCGGCCAGAGCCTGGTGATGTTTCAGCTCACCGGTTACGTACAAATCCGCCTTTTCGGCGATGACGGAATTTATAATTTTTCCGCACGTGCCGGCGCAGACCGCCGCCGTTTTGACCAGCCGATTCTCGTTTCCGATTAAGCCGACTGCCTTGGCGCCGGTACTTCTTTTTATACGATTGATTATCTGCTTTACAAACACCGGCTGGGTCAGTCTGCCGATTCTGCCGAGGCCAAATTTGTCGGCGCTATTATGGAGCTTGAAGACGTCAAAAGCCGGCTCCTCGTACGGATGTGCCTTTTTCATCGCAGCGACGACCGCATCGAGCTTATCCACCGGCACAATCGTTTCAAATCTTATCTCACCCACTTTTTCAAGTCGTCCCTTGCTGCCGATAGCCGGCCTTGCGCCCTGCAAAGGCAGAAATGTCCCTGTGCCGAAGGATTGGAAGCTGCAATTGCTGTAATTACCTATCCAGCCTGCGCCTGCGGAAAAGATTGCATGTGAAACCTTTGCCACCGAATCGACGGGGACATAAACAACCAGCTTATAATTATGACCGGCAGGATTTTCAACATAGTCACCGATCGGTTTTGCATCACAGATGCCGACGATTTCCGCAAGGCCATCGTTAACTCCGCCAACAGCCGAATCCAAAGCGGTATGGATTGAATAGACCGCTATGTTGTGACGAATCAGCTCAAATACAATTCCTGCCGGCCCGTCTGCGGTGATTTTTCTAAGCCCATCCCAAATAACAGGATGATAAGCGATAATTAACTCGGCCTTTTGTTTTGCCGCCTCGGCCAAGACCTGTTTTGTTATATCAATTGTAAGCAGGAGCCTTTTAACATCATTCTGTGGGTCGCCGAGCAATAGTCCCACGTTGTCCCAGTCCTGCGCCAATTTTAGCGGGACAACTTTTTCAATCACTGCTGCAATATCTTTTATCTTCATTTTTGCCTTTTTACTTTTGCCTTTTTACGTACTTATTGTTCTCCTGCAAACCTGCTCGAAAACCTCTGCGAAGCAGTTTTGTAGTTTCTTAGTCACAGGCCCGACCTTGCCGTCGCCCCCGTTCTTGCTTTCGCACGAAAGCACGGGGGTATGCTTTTCTATGCCGGCAACCGGCAAAACCTGCATAATTACATTGGTCAAAAAGACCTCATCGGCACCCAGCAGGTCGTTAATATACAAATCTTTTTCAACAAGTTCTATGGAATTTTCCGCAGCTATCCGGCATACTGTTTTCCTCGCTATGCCCGGCAGCACCGGTGTTGTAACAAGCGGCGTATAAAGCATAGAATCCTTGACTAAAAATACATTGCTTATACAGCCCTCGGCCAAGCGATTATCCGGCGTGAACCACAGTGACTCGGCAGCTCTTTTTTGGTGTGCCAGGCTCAAGGCGAGCATACGTGAAAAGAAGCTTGTCGTTTTGTGGCCGCAGGTTGGGTCGTTTGGATTTTGCCGAAACGGACACAATACCACAGTAACTCCGTTTTTGTAAAATTCCTGCGGATAAGTTTGCAATTTCGTGGCGGTGATTAGCAGTGTCGGCTTTCGCTGTTCGTCTGATTCAGACATGGGGCCGTTGGTAAGAGTCAGCCGCAGACGTGCATCGGTTAGCTCGTTTGCTTGTAGGAGCTTGTAAATGGCATCAGCGATATATTCTTTGCCGTAAGGATTATTTATCGACAAAGTTGTGGCACTATTGAATAGGCGGTCTAAATGGTCTTGCAGTGCAAAGACTACGCCGTTGTGACTTCGCATCGTTTCAAAAAGTCCCGCTCCGTACAGAAAGCCGCTGTCGGCAGCCGATATGCAGGCCTTATCGGCATCAATTAATTTATTATTTAGAAAAACCTTTTCTGGCATAGTTATCGTCGTGCGTCGTGCGTACTGCGTACTGCGTCGTGCGCTATAGTCTTTTAATCAAATTTGAGACCATTCGACATAGATGATCCAGTTGTTCAAGCAATACGGCTTCCTCGGTTTTCGGTATGTACTCCAACTCTTTCGCAATCGTGATTTGTGTTTCAAGTTCTGCGCAGCTCCCTAATGAAATATATAGGAACTGCTTATATTCCTTGTTGTGATATCTTCTAAAACCTTCTGCAATGTTCGAAGGTATGGAAACCGCGGCTCGCCTCATCTGGCTGATTAAGCCGTATGTCTCTTGTTTTGGAAACTTTTCAGTCGATTTATATACGTCTTTAACTACCTCGATTCCTTTATTCCAAATATCCAAGTCTCTATATGTTTGTATTTTTCTTTCCATATTATATCTCCGTCTTAGATATTTTTGGCAATATCCCGAAAACGCATTACGCACGACGCATCACGCGCGACACTTTGTATTCCCGCAATTAACGCTCTTGCTTTTGTTATTGTTTCGTCCCATTCAGCTTCAGGCTCAGAATCTGCGACGATGCCGCCGCCGGTCTGGGCATAAGCCTTTCCTTCGACCCGGCTCAGGCCCGCCCCGAGCAAGGCCGAGGGGACAGGTTTGCCTTTGATGATAATTGTTCGTATGGCGATATTCAAGCAGACACGTCCATCCAGGCCGACAAAGCCGATGCTGCCGGTGTAAACGCCTCTGGCAGCAGGCTCGGTTTCATCGATGATTTCCATCGAGCGGATTTTCGGAGCACCCGTAATCGAGCCGCCGGGAAACATCGCCTTTAAAACGTCACAGAATGTGACATCTTCGCGAAGCTTTCCACCGACAGTTGCTGCCGCGTGATAAACCGTCGGATAACTTTCAATTGTTCTGGGCTGAATTACTCTTCTTGTCCCCGGCTCACATATTTTCGCCACGTCATTGCGCTCAAGGTCAATTATCATATTCAGCTCCGCCTGCTCCTTTTCACTATTGAGCAGCTCCAGCGCCAAATCCTTATCTGTATTTTTCATCCGAGGGCGGGTGCCCTTGATGGGTTTGGTTGCAATGCAGCCATCAGCGATTGTTATGAACATCTCAGGTGATGCGCTTACGATATGAAAGTCGCCGCCATCGATATAGGCTGAGTATGGGCTGGGATTATACTGGTTCTGCCAGTGGAAAAGGTCTATCGCACGGCTGTTGTAATCGCATTCAAACCGCTGCGAGAAGTTGACCTGATAGACATCGCCGTCATAGATATAGTGTTTTATCTTCTTGATTGCCTGCAGATAATACTCTTTACTCATATTGCGGGCAATATGTGAGAAATCTATTGCTTCGAGGTCAGGAGGAGTCGGCTGCTCGATGTGAACTTTTTTTGCATCAGAAAGTAGTCTCTCAAGGCTGGCCAATTTTTCCGCCGGTCCTTCAATGTCACCTGGTAGCTGCAAAGCAATAAGCCAAAAAGTACCCTCAGTGTGATCGTAAGCGATAAGTTTGTCGTAGAAGCATAATCGAATCAGCGGCATTTCAAGGTCATCTATTGTTATCTCTGGAAGCCGCTCGATGTATCTGCCAAGCTCATAGCTGAAATATCCGACCCAACCGCCGGTGAACATGCCTTTCGGCATTTGAGTTTTGAGTTTTGAGTTATGAGTCTTGAGTCTTGAGTCTAATTCAAGTTTATATTTATTTATAACTCTGTATAGTTTCTCAAAGGGTTCTTTCTGCACTGCCCAAAATTCAAATATTTCTCTTGGCTCGGCAGCCCAATAACTAAATCTGTCTGCATTCATCTTCGATGAATTGGCGCCAAGAATTGATGACGATTGTAGGCCGGCAAAGATTTCACTTAAGCAGGTTAAATTTACCGAGGTGCAAATCTTCCTGTAATGCAATCTGCACAGAATAGGTGCTTGCACGCTGGGAACTGTCACCGTGCTCATTGTGAACAACCCATTTTTAATTCGTTTATGATACGGACTCCTGAGGAGGTGCCGATTCTTTCAGCCCCAGCTTCGAGCATATCAAGTGCCTGTTGTGCGGTTTTTATTCCGCCGGCCGCCTTTACTTTGCAGTTTGGAGCGGCTTCTTTGATAAGTTTTATGTCTTCGACTGTTGCACCACCTGCTGGATGCAGGCCGGTGCTGGTCTTTATAAAATCGACCCTGCACCTGTCTGCGACCTGGCAGGCAAATATTTTTTGCTCGCCAGTCAGTGCTGCCGATTCGATGATAACTTTGAGCAGAACTACCGGCCTCATTGACCGGCAGACCTTCAGCACACTAAACAGTTGATTTGTAAGATATCGTGAATCGTCATCGATAATGGCCGCTAAGTCGGCAACCATATCAATCTCGTCGGCACCGGCGAAGATAGCATCTTTCGCCTGAGCGACTTTAATTTTGGTCGAATCCGCTCCGAGCGGCAGACTTACTACGCTTGCAACCTTGACCTTTGTTTTATGCAGAAGCTCCGCCGCCAGAGGAATCCATCGAGGGTTAACACATACCGCACAAAAGCCGAGCTCTACAGCCTCTCGGCACAATTGCTCGATACGCTCTCTTGTAGCTGTCGCCTCCAGAAGCGTATGGTCAATGAACTTAGCAAGTTCTATATGGGATATTTGATGCTCCAACTGCATTAGAAGAAGCGATATGGGCTCCCGCGGAGCGGGGACCCTCACACATACTCATAAAGTGGGACAGTGCTCGTCGGGCGAGCCTCTGTTCGCAATAATGCCTCAATTCGGCGAACCGTTTCCGGCTTTAGAAGCACATCTGCACACACGGAGCAGACTTCTGCCGGGACGTGGTCAATGACAATCACCTGCCTTTTATAACACACAGTGTGCGCAATCTTTCGCTTCTGATACTCTCCCGGGCAGTTTTCGATACTACATTTCATATCTATCGTCTCCTTTTGGCTGGTGATTCCATCTCCAGCACTTCTTTTCCGAAGGTCTCGACAATACCTCTTAATTTGCTGACGTTTCGGATAATCTAAAATAACCGAAAGGTCTCGCTTCTGCAAGGTGCATTTGAAATTACAAATTGCTCTGTCGAAAACATCGACTCAAAGATTGTCATTGCGAGCGTAGCGAAGCAATCTCAAACCTTTTGGTGCTTTTTTCGCCTATCGAGTAATAGCGTAATCCATACTGTGCAGAGATTGCCACGGCCCTTCGGGCCTGGGTTCCCGCAAGGCGGGGTCCCTCGCAATGACGATAAACATGAGGTTTCTACAAAGCAATTACAAATTATAATCTCCTATATAGCCATTCTCTTTAAAAAATTCTACCGCATCGGTCAGATTGTTAAAGACTTTTGTTGCGGTTTGAGTGACAAAGACCGATGGGCTTTGCTTAGCCGTCCAGATCACGAAGACCTGCTTGGCGGCTTCGTGGGCGTGCTGCAGCTCCCTTTCGACACCACTGGATAGTGCGGCCCGGCCATCCGGCAGAGCTGGAATAAAACTTATTATCATATCCGATTGCTCAATCAGTAAAAAATCACGGGCGTAAATTTGGCTGTTAATGTCGCGCTCAATCCGCAGAACCTCATCCAAATCCAGCCGAATTTTTTGGCCGAGAGCCGTCATCTCAACAAAATCTCGTCTTTGCTGCTCTGCCTGCCACGCCGTTTGCGGCAGATATGCCTCCTCCAAATCGCCCGGGTCAAAGCAAATAAATAGCTGTTTCATCGAATGTCGAAATACGCTGATTTCTTTTTTTATATCATCCATGTCACTGACTGCCGTCATTGGGAAACTAATATACGCTTTTTTGGCAGAACCTTCGAAGACCAATCTGTAAAACGTCTCGGTTGTTTCTTCTTCGCAGCCGCGCGCAAGACAATAGAAGTGAATTTTATCGTTAATCCCCTTACACAACATCTCCGTGCAGATGATTTCTTCTTCTCGCCAGACAATCAAATCCTTCAGGCCGTGCCCGATTGTATGCTCATTTAAAAGCCGAGTGTACAAGGAGGTGACGCTGTCTATCAGGCAAATGTACATGTCGGCTCCAAGCTGGCGCATCTGGTCGAAATCGACAGCCGGGAAAAGTCCGTGCCGCCAGCGGAAAGTCGTGTGAGTGTTAACAATCAGATTGGGGACCTTTTTAGCCTTTGCGATGATGTCTTTAAAAATACTTCTGCGGAGTGTGCTCAGTCTTTTTATCGGAACATCGAGAATCTTGCCGGGCGGTATGTCTGGAGCTTCGGCGTACATCATTTCACCGACATTGCACAGCAGCACCTCTTTACCTTTTTTCTCGGCGATTCGACAGACCTTCTCAAGATAATTTTTCTTGTCCAGGCCAACCATCCCTGTTACAACGATTATCATTAAAAGCTCCAAAGACACAAGACTCAAGACCCATGACTCAAGACTCAAGACATAAGACGCGAGACTTGATAGTACTATCTACAAACCACTTTATTCTGAGTCTTTTTCTACTGAATTGATCAGGCCGTATAATGTTCTTGCAGCTTGTTTTCTTATGTCCTCTATTTTTTGGTACTCGTCACTTTTCAAATATGCAAGACGTTTTGAAAGATGCAAGAGATATTCTATTTCTGCTATAGATCCTTTTGCTATATATAAAAAATGAAGATATTCTTTTTTATGATTTCTGCTTGCGCCTTCTGCTATATTAGCGGGAACTGATACCGCGGCCCTTCTTAGTTGAGAAGTGATTCCGTATAATTCTTCCCGTGGAAATGATTTAGTTTTAGAATACGTAAAAACAGCTAAATCATCAGCATACTGCCATGCCTTTATATTTTTAAAATCTCTTGCCATACTATTTTCTTTCCCTTTTGGGTCTTGCGTCTTGAGTCCTGGGTCTTGCGTCTTGAGTCTTTATAGATTTTTCAGCCGTTGCTGTTTGTCGTAGGCATTCAGTGCTGTAATTAATTGACTCAGGTCGCCGGCCATAATTTTATCCAGATTATAGAGCGATAGGTTGATTCTATGGTCTGTGACGCGGTTCTGAGGGAAGTTGTAGGTCCTTATTTTTTCAGACCTGTCGCCGGTGCCGACCATGCTTTTGCGCTGTGACTCCCGCTGTGCCCTTTCCTTGCTTTCATAAAGCTCATAAATTCTGCTGCGCAGAACCCGCCAGGCCTTTTCGCGATTTTTGTGCTGGCTCCGCTCATCCCGCATATTAACTGTAATGCCGGTGGGAATATGCTCGAGTCTAACAGCGCTATTGACCTTGTTGACATTTTGTCCACCGGGGCCGCCGGCTCTGCTGACATGCTCAGCGACATCATTGGGGTTGATATGAACATCCAGCTCACCAGGCTCAGGCATCACCGCCACTGTTGCGGCTGATGTATGAATTCTGCCCTGCGCTTCGGTTTCCGGCACTCGCTGAACGCGGTGACCGCCGCTCTCGTATGCCAGGTCTGAATAAACGCCCGGACCCTTGACGCTGAATATCACCTCACGAAAGCCGTTCTTCTCGGAGACGCTGAAACTAATAGGCTCAACCTTCCATTTGCGGTCGTCGGCATATCTTGTGTACATTTCGTATAAATCGCGTGCGAAGAGTGCCGCCTCTTCGCCGCCGGTGCCTGCTCGTATCTCCATTATGACTGAATCGACAGCCATCTTGTCTGCCATAACCAGCGTATTCTGGATTTCTTCCAGTTGAGCCTGTTTTTTTTCTTCGAGATGTCTGATCTCTTCTTTCGCCAGTGCCTTGAAATCCTCGTCAACAGTGTTATCATCGAGAATCTGCCGGGCGTCTTCGATGCCGGCTATTGTTTTCTGGTACAGCCGGTATTTGGAAACTATTGCCTTAAGCTTGCCCTTTTCTTTGGATAGAGCAATCAACTTTGCAGGGTCGCCGGTAATGGCAGGGTCGGCAATCTGCTTTTCGATCTCACCATAGCGGCTATTGACCTCTGCGAGCTTGACCAAAAAAGCATCTTTTACTTCAGGCATAGAAAAGACCCAAGACCCAAGACTCAAGACTCAAGACTCAAGACACAAGACTCAAGTTTAGGGCGTAAAAAAATAGCGAATAGCAGGCACGCCGTAGGCAGATCTGCTACTCGCTATTATATCGGAAAAACCAGCTATTGCTTTTGATCTTTTACGTTCTTTTTAAAGTAGCTATCGCCGTATTTTTTCTGGAATCGCTCTATACGACCGGCTGTATCGACATATTTTTGCTTGCCCGTATAGAACGGATGGCACATCGAGCAAATCTCTGCGTGGATTTCCTTAGCGGTGCTGCGTGTCTCAAAGGTATTGCCGCAGCCGCAATGAACGACAACTTTATTGTACTTTGGATGTATGCCTTCTTTCATAAATACAATGCTCCGAATAAACTTATATTGAGAATTTTAACAACATCGGTATAAAATGCAATAAAAATTTTTCGTAGTTACCCGATTTTCACCCCTGTCAGGTGCACATGTCCTAAAAGGTGCAAATTTTTCTTGATGATGATTGAACTCTGGGGTAAATTGTAAAATTTTGCAGAAAGCGGCAAAGGGTAAAGATGTAGCTGTACCCAGCTTTCTGAAGACAAGAGATTTTTTGGAGGTACAACAATGAAAAAATTAGTCAGTTTAGTAGTAATTTTGAGCCTTGCCTGTTTTGTATTTTTTGCAGGCTGTGACGAGCGTAAG
>CAZIED010000079.1:0-10012 GCA_964538525.1 uncultured Pirellulales bacterium
TCTTCAATCTTGCCGGTTAGCATAGGCCCAAAAGTCTTGGAGGCCAATTGGACGTTTCCATAAATCCAGACAGGCTCCGTGGCAGCTTTCTTGATTTCATCAGGATCGAGAACGCTGACCAAGCCCTTGGCTTTGGCATCAGTGAGCGATTTCGCGAGCGTAACTATTTTGTTGTAACTTCTTGGTGATTTGATTAAAGCAAAATCACCAGCCTGAATAAAAAGTCCCTTGTGTTTCTTACCTGTGATTCTGGAAACGCCATTCGCATCCGGCGGAGATACGTTGGGATTTTCGCTGATTAACTTTTTGTAATTTGAAACCGGAACAAGTAACGATAGGAAGTCATCTCCAACAGATTCGCCGGGCGCGAGCGTTCCGAAAACGGTGAAACTTCCATTCATATTTACGCCATTTACATCCGGACTACCCAAAAATTCTGCGAGCTTCATACGCACCAACGCCGGGACTGCCAGAGGCGTAGGTGAAACACCAGTTAAAAACTGGTCAATCCGACTGAGGGTATAATCGAGATTATTCAGCCGCACGCAAAACATACTATCTGCCGGAATCAACGCAAGCAGCTTATCACCCGCGGGTTTTGCTACATTTTCCGCGGATACCGCCACAAAGTTAAGGCAAAGCAGCAAAGCAGCAATAATTACGCCTCTTAAACATTTTGAATTAAACATTTCTCGTACCTCCATAAATCCTAATTAACAATACCGAATTAAATATGGTTTTTCTCATTGCCTTTTATACTTACCGGTTAATTGCCCCTGGCTGAGGATATGTCCCTGCATTGCCTTGAGCAAATCGCTTTTTTTGGCACCGGCTTGCAGACTCAGCTTTGTATCAAGTGCATAAATCTTAAAAAAGTATCGATGCGTACCGCTCGGCGGACAAGGCCCTCCATAGCCAATTCTGCCGAAGTCATTAGCGCCCTGTCTGGCTCCGTTGGGTAAAGTCTTGTCGGGCGGAATATTCTCCTCAAGATTGTTTTTCTCCGCAGGCAGATTGAACAAAACCCAGTGCACCCAGGTACCCATTGGCGCATCCGGATCATCGGATATAAGCGCGATACTCTTGGCACCTTGCGGAACCGCATCCCATTGTAACGGCGGCGAGATGTCATCGCCGTCGCAGGTGTATTTGGCAGGTATCAAACCTTCATCCTTAAAGGCGGAACTTGTAACTTTAATATCCATTTTTCTGCCTCCTTAACCTGAACTCCACGTGAAACCCACCAAAAGGACGGCGGGCAAGCGTGGGGCTAAATACGCCAAAGACGTATGTTGTGAGGTATTTAGCATGCGGGTTCACCGCCGGTTTATTCCACCGACTCCACCAGAACCTCCGACAGGCCTTTGTCCCATCCAGCCTCCACCAAATCCGAAAGCAGCCGGTCCCCAAGCAGCGAACGGTGTCCCGAAGTTATAATTGGCTGGCGGAGATATAAGGTCGCTGATATCATAAACTCGTGTCACTCTCTTGACAGGTAGCGCGTTTTTTGCTGCAACTACGACCACTCCGCCTTCTATTACATAGCCCAATTCAACCGGGCCGCTGGATACTGCTCTTAATACAAGTTCCAGTCCTGTACGAAGCGGAATCCCGGAAACACCTTCTATCATGATGGGCGTATCCCGCTCCACAAGAGCATTTTCGCTCAAATTCCTCCATAATACTACTATATTCAATTTGGGCACCGTAGAACTACGCAAAATCTCAATTGCCTGGCTAAAAGTAGTGTGAAGTTTAAGGGAAGACAGGTCAACGTTCTTTGCCAATTGGTTGTAGATGCTCACATTATTTAATCTGCTTAGATTTCTGCTATGCTGATTATACGATACGGTTCCGATAAGCCGTTTTTGATGCCCGCCTTTTTCAGACGCACATATCTCTTTCGTCCACCACCCGCAAAAACAGAGAATAAACGTTATTGTTATTAAAAACCGGCTCTTTTTCATATCAATAGCCTCAAGCTATTCCAGAACAAATTTCTGATGATGGATTAATTGTAACATCAGAAATACAAGCGTCAACAAACAATAGCCCAGCCCGGCACAAAAAATTTACCTCGGATTTAGAGCCTATCCGAATAACCGGGTCATTATGAGGCCGAGCGAAAAGTTCGAGGACAAGGCGGCAGGTGAAAAAATGCCCGGAGGCGTGGTTGACGCCACGGTGAGGACATTTTTGGCCGACAACGCAGGCATCAAACTTTGCAGCCGGCCGCAATAGAGCGGGTTATTCGGATAGGCTCTTAACCACCATTGAGCGTGTCATTTATGCTGATATACAAATAAGTAAAGAGACAAATCGGCCTCCTGCCGATTTGTCTCTCAGTTCTGAAGAAAGCACACAGTTGGATGGGCAGTAAATTATACTTTGTTTTGTGCAATCCCTTGCGTTTCTTGAGACTGCTGCTTTTTCAGTTTATCCGACAAACGTTCGAGAATGTTCTTCTGCAGCTCTTCGAGCTTCTCCAAACGATTCTGAAACTCGAGCATTTGTTTTTCTATCCTATTAAATATCTTGTCGTCCGGTCCGATTGGTGGCACTGGACTATTGAAGGGGAAATTTAATTTTTCATCTATATCGACTTTATTCTCTGTTGTTCTTTCTCGTGGGGATTTTCGTGCCTTTTCCAGAGACTCCTCCACACTGGCACGATATTTCTCGGGCAATTCACCTATCGCTCCAACTTTTGTCTTATACTCGGTTCCGCTGACGCGAACAGTAATCTCGGTGTCATCATTGTTAGGATCGCCTTCAATGGTGATGGTATAAGTTTCATCGTCATTAGTAAAGTGAAACAGGTACACCTCCTTTAGAAACCCTGGCGTGCCATCCTCAAAAGGCATTTTTATGCTAAATTCTAATCTGCCAGGCAGCTCTTCAAAGGGAACTTCAGTCCAGTTACCTTCGCCTGGCTGGAGCTTAAATACTTTGCTGGGACGCCAGACCATTTCTGATTCCGGCTCTGGCGGATATTTCAAGACAACCTTACCGTTAAAAGCTTCGAGCTTTACTTCGACGGTTTTGCGCTTACCCAAATGAATAATTTCAAGAGCGACTTCTGAACCTACGCCGGCTGTATGCACTGCACGGGTAAACTCATTCGCATCTGTTACATCTTTGCCCTGAAAACCGATTACGATATCATCTCTTTCAAGGCCGGCTTTATCCCCAGGGGCGTCACGATTCACATTCATTATTCTTATACCTTGATCCGGCGAAAGGCCGAGATGCTTTCTCAATAAATCAGGCAAAGGCGATCGGTCTAATACGATACCCATATAAGCCCGTTCAACTTTTTGTTCTGATTGGGCATATACGCCTGCACTAAATGCAAACAAAGTCACCATAAATATCGAGATAATTCTTTTTGTTCGCATGATTATTTCCCTTTCTTGAACCAAGTCGATTCTATGCACTATAAGGCTTCCTGAAAAGCAGCGGTTCTTACCATATTTTCTCGCAACCCTTCGACAAGCCACTGATTTCCATTTTCATCGGTAAAGGTGTACCAGTCCACATTGCGGTTTACATTTTGCATGTTACCCGATGGTAGCGGTAAACTCCGCCCCCCCACACCATCCGATAAATCCGGACTGTGTGCCACTACAACGGTCGGAGTTTGATTGACAGGTGGTGTTGAACCCGTACGCAAAACAAAGTGCAGAGTCAACCCTATCACCAGTCCTGCCGCCACCCCCGTTATAAAACGCATCTGGCCGCTCATCCTCCTGATGTAGCTCAAGGGACTGGACTGTTGTCCCCAGGCCTTTTCAAAAATATCCTTAACATCCTTGCCGCGGCGCAGAACTTCAGTAACAATTACCTCGCGGGTACGCTGGTGTAAATCCTGCAAGTGCTCGAAAAGCTCTCTGCTCTGGAGGTTATTCTCAAGCTCAGCCTCCAGCAAACATTGCTCATTAGGACTTATCTGTCCATCAAGATATTTCCCAATCATTATTTCCAGCATGTCTTCGTTCATATTGCTCTCTCTCGCATCTTGCCTAATAAAGGTCCTGGATTATGGTTTTTATCTTTCCCCATAACCTGGTTATACAACATCCGCCGGGCACGCACGAGTCTTATCTGCATAGTCGTGACGGGGATGTCTAACATCTCAGCTATTTGCACATAAGTTAAATCACCGCTACAGGTCAACATAAACACCTCACGATATTTTTCAGGCAGCGAATTCACCGCTTGTAATATCTGGCGGTACTGCTCTGCCCGTTCTATATTTTCAAGGAACTGACCGGCTTTATCGTCACACTGCTGATCTACTATTTTTTCATCAAGCGAGATCGGCCTTGTCTTTTTCCTTTGGCAATGCCGCAGAGCTTGACGGCGGGCTAAAACCGCCAGCCACGGTCGAAAACGCTCAGGCTGACGCAGGGTATTGATTTTGCGAATAACCCGAACACAAATATCCTGCAAAACGTCATCAACATCATTGCTGTCGATTACGATACTGTAAACCAGGTTTTTAAGCCAGGCCCAGTTTCGTGTCAGAAGCAGACGAAATGCTTCTTTTTCACCTCTTTGTGCGGCACAAACCAATGCCGATTCGTTCTGCTCTGCTTCTAACCTCATATTGCCTCTTCTTTATATATAGATACTCAAAAAGCAAAGTTCATACATAATTTGCCGATTTTTTTACGAAAAACTGCTGTAAAACGAAGATTTGGATTGCTTTTCTGCGACAAGAATATGAAGATTTCCAGACCTTTCAATCCCCTGCCATTTGACACAAAGTGAAGGATAAATCACTTCTCGAATCTCCACATATCGACGGTCATATCCTTAGCTGCTATATATTCTACATGCCAGTCAAGATATAAACAATTGCAGCCGAATCTATGCCGTGCACGAGCAACCCGTCGGCCGTTGGTTACGTCGCGACTTGCGGAGTTTGGCAAATGTTGCGAACTCCAGACATCGCATCGGTCGGTATCAGGGTCGTTTGCCGAACGAATTATGCTTCGCCATGCCCCATCTTCATTATCAGCAAGATAAACAGTTTCAGCTCTGCGCCGGCAATCCGTCAGTTTCGTAGGCTGAGTTGTCTCCATACCAACCATGTCGTTTCTATTTCTAAAAGTCCAGGCGTTGACAACATAGCAAACCGTCTGCTCGTGATTAGGATAGCTGGGACAGCGGTAAATCTTGACGGTGCTGTAATCCTTGCCGATGGGTTTTTGAGCCAGAAACGGCATAAAAAGCTGATACCAGGCCTTTCCGTTCATTCCGGCTGCGCCCCGAGGGATGTACAAATCATAGTCATCCGCATACATATTGGCTGCCAGGCCGATTTGCCGCATATTATTAAAGCACCTGACAGACTTCGTCTGCTCGCGGGCCTTTCGCAAAACAGGAATCAATATTGCCATAAGTATCGCGATAATGGCAATTACAACCAAAAGCTCTATCAATGTAAATCCATCGATCTGGTGCCTTTGGTTTTTTTGGTCATAACTCATGATTTCTAAGGGATTTAATAGTTTTCTTTTGCTCATCTTTTGACCTTTTTTCAGCAAAAAGCAAAACTAACAATTAAATTATACGCTTTGAAAAATACAAAAACAATGGCAGCTGAGTAAAATCTGATTCAGTACACAAATACATTGTAGCCAATATCAATGACATCATATTTGATGAATTGACGAAACTATGACTTCTTGTCATTTATGACAATTGTCTGAAAACAAGTTTAAGACATTTAAGACATTAGAGAAAAGGAGTTCTAACAATGCCTTCAAAGAAAGCACTATTTATCGCTGCAGTTCTTCTGCTTACCACATCCTGTACTTTTGCTATTGAGCCAAGCATATACTTTGGATCTTTAACCGGACACACAATAGGATTAAACAACATTGGCCTCATGCATTATGAAGGGAATCTATTGCCTATTATGTATAATCAAATAACGCCCGGCTTAAATATCGGCAATACTATAATAAACAATCAACTGATTTTGTCAGGCCTAAATGCAAATGCGTTGAGACTCATCTTATTAACAGGCGGCATTAATCACATCGGATTTGATAGTGGCAACTTAAACTATACGGCGATAGTTGATTTGACTTACTACACCGGAAACGCAATGGTATTTACAGCACATAATGTCAGTACACAATCTGTTCAGCAGTAATGCATATAATTTTTAGGATTGGTGTTGCTCAGAGCTCTCAATATGCTTTGTAGAAAATCTTCGCGCAATATCATTGCCCGTTCCGAATGGCCGTGGAAATCCCAAACAGACAGAAGGTCTTAAACTTTTCTAAAGCTATTGAGCTTTTACTCCAGTGCCTTCACCGGGAGCTGATTCTTTAATATCTTTCTTAGACTTATTGTCTAATTTCTCCTGCGCCTTTCGAGCTTGAACAGGTCTTAGCGGCTGGTCCCCGGAATCCCTTTGGTACTTCGCTATTAATTTATCAACATACTGAGCCGTTTTATTAGCGTTTTCTTTAACTGCTATTTCAGAAATAGTCTTTAGCTCTGTAACAGGTATATTCGGTTTTACTATTTGTTGTCTCGGCGTTTCTAATTTCGCCAGCTGCCGCTGAATATCATCGACCAATTGCTGCTGTTCCTTACGTGCCTTCTGCCATTCTTTCCTCATTTTGGCCTGCTGCTCGGCAGAAACATCTTGTGCCTTTCTAAACGCATCTCGTTCCGGAGCTTCTTTTATGGACGCTTTCAGCTTTGCAAGTTGCGATTCGATACCTTCAACTATTTTTAGCTGCTCCTCACGGCCAAAAACTGATGCTCTTTCGCGCATTTGGTTTCTCGGCTTTTCCTTTTCCTCTCCGGATATATTTTTCGATTTCTCCCGCAGTCCGGCTCTTTCTTGACTTGAAAGATTCGGATCCACCTTTTTATTTTCAGCACCTTGCTGATTCAGCTCAGCATCTTTGCTTTGATTTTGGCCAAACAAAGGCTGTGTAAACATCAAAATCGTCACTATGCACACAGTCAAACTGAAATACCTTATCATAATTCTATACTCCCAAAAAAACTAAAATTTACGATTGCATCTATGGATACTCATGGCACGGGTCTGAACAAAATCAATACCTGCTTTCGATGCATACTTTATACCTTTGTTCTGCACCGTTGGATGATTAAAAATATTATCTTTAATAAAGCGAAGCTGCTCCGATAATAAATACCGGAGCAGCTTGCTCTACATTTACTACTTGACCTTATTACTATTTATCTTGCCCCCGCGTCTTCCTGCCGGAAGACAAATGCGGGGGTGCCATTACAAATTTTGGCGTTTTACCGACAGATTTTTAAATGTTTTTGCCTCAGTTAGACTATCCTCCTTGGCCACCGGCACCAGCGCCTCGTTGCCTCTGGCCGGCTCCACCTTCACCTGGGGGTCCGCCCTGGCGGCCACCACCCATTCCTCTACGCGGCTGAAGTATAGATGCAATTCGGTCAGCCGTTTCTGTAGCTTTTTCCTTTGTTGCCAGTTCCTGAATGGTCTTCAGGTCAGCAGTATTGACTATGATGTATTCTGCGCCCTCTGCAGGAGCTTGACCCTGTAATCTGGCAAGTTGTGTCAAAATTATCTTGATCGCCGCCTGCCTCTCCTCGCGAGCTTTTGTCATCTGCTCCATAAACTTGGCTCTCTCATCCTGAGAGAGGTCTTGAAATCCCGCAGGCCGCGTTGGTTGGGCTTTCAAGGATTCTTTGAGCTTTGCTACTTGCTGTTCAACAGCCTCAATCACTTTCTGCTGCTCTTCCGCTGAAAGGAAACCACCACGACCTCTTCCACCCCCTTGGCCCTGTCCTGGGCCTGGACCTGCTGGTGCTTGAGCTGCTGGCGCTTGAGCTGCTGGGGCTTGGGCTGCAGGTTTTTGCCCTTCCTTAGCAAACACAACCCATGACACCGCCAGAACCGTCATCACAACGACGGCTGCAATTAGGTACCGTTTCATAATACTGACCTCCTAAAAAAATTTTTCCTTCAACTAGCTCCCACAATGAGAGCCAGCCTTTGACTTCATTTCTAATTTGTTATCTTCTTAATAATACTACACACCAAAATAAAAACCATCAAATTATTGACGTTTGAAAACTAAAGAAACGCAAAAACCCCTCCCACCCGCCCCCGATTTCTCAGAGGCGAGCTTGCCCCCGCTTAGGCGAAGAAAAGCGGGGATCAAAAATAAAAGGACTGGATTCCCACCGGAGTCTTTCCCCTGCTACAATAAAGCGCGGGAATGATTCGCCAAAGACGGGGTGTCCTTGTAATGTTTCATTAGATATTCAAAACTCAATAATAAATCCCGTAAGTATTCGGCCTCACACATATATCTATCAATATAATGACGTCAATAGGTAATCTTTTATTGCATTTAATCAAAAAAGTCCAGCAATGACAATAAAATATTATAGAGAATTTGACTTGTCAAGAATCAAAAGAAACGCACATCCTGCGGTGCAAAACGATAAAAATCAACGCGGTAATTTTTAATGAATGGCTGGGCCATAAATTGAACTACACAATAGAGAGATTAGTTTGCCGTAACCAAAAGATGTGGATCACTTGTCAACATTCTCAATCGAATTGCCGACTTCAACTACAAAGGCTGAAATTTCTGCCAGCATTTGCTGAATATTACCTAAATTGTGCTCAATCAATTCGACTATTTTTGAGCCGATTATCACGCCGTCAGCTCCTGCTCGGGCAACGGCCGCCGCATGTTCGGCTCTACTGATGCCAAAACCTACGCAAACCGGCACGTTCGTGAGCATTTTTAACCTGCCGATCAGCTCCTCAACCATGTCGGATAGCACCTCTCTGCTGCCGGTAACACCCAACAGCGAAACTGCATAAATAAAGCCGGTCGTTTTAGAGGCAATTAGTTTCATCCTCTCAGGATTAGTGTTCGGCGTTACTATAAAAACCGTATCAAGTCCGGCTGATTTGGCAGATGGAACTATCTCATCCGCATCATCAATGCTCATATCTGCAACAAGGACGCTATTAACGCCGGCACGGTAGAAATCATTGAAGAATTTTTCCGTTCCATACTGATATATAAGATTGTAGTACATTAATAATCCGATTGGAATATCCTTGTAGTCTTTAACCTTCCTGATAAATTCCAGAGCCTTGCGTACAGTCATGCCGTTTTTCATGGCTCGAATATCAGCTTTTTGTATAGTGGGACCGTCTGCTATCGGATCGGAAAATGGTATCCCTAATTCGAGGACATCCGCACCAGCATCAATAGCAGTTTTTACAACCGCCAAACTGGTATCAAAATCCGGATCACCTACAACAAAAAATGGTATCAACGCCGGCCTATTTTGCTCTTTTAACTCGGTAAAAACCTGTTTATATGTTTTCATATCTCAAAAATAGGGGGCAGGGATCGGGGAACAGGGGGTCAGGCCGCTGCACCTTAACCCCTGAACCCTGACCCCTGAACCCTAATCCCTGTATTTTTAATTTTCCTATGTTTCTCCACAATGGAAACATCCTTATCGCCTCGGCCGGAGAGATTTACAACTACCACCGTCTCAGGATTCAACTTGCCTTTTTGGCTGACAAGATATGCCAGAGCATGAGTACTTTCCAGAGCCGGCAATATCCCTTCTTTTTTACATAACAGCTCAAAAGCATCGAGCACCTGCTCATCTTCCGCGGCGACGTATTCTGCCCTTCCTGTATCTTTTAGAAAACAATGTTCAGGTCCGACAGCCGGGTAATCAAGTCCAGCACTAACAGATTCGGTTTCATTAACCTGGCCTTCCGAATCCTGTAGAAGATAAGCTTTTGCGCCGTGCAAAATACCGACGCGACCGGCTGACAAAGTCGCAGCATGTTTTCCGCTTGCTAATCCTCTGCCACCTGCTTCAACGCCGACGAGCTTGACGCCCCTATCATCTATAAAGCCCGAAAAGATACCGATTGCATTACTGCCGCCGCCGACACAGGCAACAACCATATCGGGCAATCTGCCAATCTGCTCAAGAC
>CAZIED010000080.1:0-5799 GCA_964538525.1 uncultured Pirellulales bacterium
TTTTTATTGCATTTTAGCTATGTCTTAGCTGCTTTTATCTTTTGTCCGCATCCGGCGGATAAGGAGCTCTCAGCATGAGATGTCTTATTAATTGAACTTATGTGGTGCTATAGTACAAGAATTTGAAAGTTTGTCCTGAAGCACAAGATGTTAATTTGGTTAGTTTTTGTTTGAAAAAACCTTATTCTACAAGAACAAGAAAATTTTTTTATCGCTCCATCTAAAAACAGTAATTCCGAAAAAAAACACTTGACGCTGTACATAACAGATTATAAATTACAAATTATAAGCTCTTTATGTAGGACCGTAGTAAGGTAAGGCTACGGAATCCAAACTGGTATTAGCAAATGGGTCAGACATGGACATAATAGGAAAGGAAGCCGTTTTTGTCCCTCAAAAATATGACCTATTCTTCGGACTTGATGTGGACAAGCATAGTGTTGCCATTGTCATCTTGGATCATGCCAAGGAGATCAGGTCTCTGAAAATGCCCGACAACGGTAGGATGCTGATTAATTATTCAGCAAATAAGAAGACTGTGCTGTTTCTTGGTCAAGTTGGAAGGGAAGGTGGATCAGTATTTGTGTGAGCGCGGCTCGCCGTGTCTTCGATATGCTCAAAAATGTGAAATTCTTAATGGTGGGCTGGGGGGGTGATGGTACGTCGTGTTTTCGAGAAAATGACTTCTATGGGACTATTTCATTAGGTCTTATTCACAGGCTTTTTGCAAGGACACACCGTCGAACAGGCCACCCCCGCATCTTCCTGTTGGAAGACAGGAGCGGGGGCCGATGTCTATGTTATATCTTCGGTCGGCAAGGCGTTCAGATTGATGGTTCTATAAGCCATTCAGAATGGCGTACAGGTGATTCTATACGAGTGCTGCCGTGTGGCGGAGCTTTTGTCGAGCGGATTCTCGTAGGTCAATCTCTGGGATATGGAGATGTGTTTAACAAGGTAGCTGCAGTTCCGACGAATTACGGTTATGTGGGTTTGCAGAAATCGGCCTGCTGACCTGGGACACAGTGGTGAAAAATGTGTTGTGGTAAGTTGGTAAATGATAGTGACGTAAGAGGAAAGGAAAAGGAATGCGGCCTCAAGGATGAAAGCGTGTTTTTGTAAGACGCTTCGCGTTTGAGGTCACAGGTAGTAAGGAGGCTAATCGTGCGTATTGCTTTATTATCTTGGGAGTCACTTCATTCGGTTTCTGTCGGTGGTGTTGCTGTCCATGTGACAGAACTGGCTGCGGCTCTTGTAAGAAAAGGCCACCAGGTACACATTTTCACGCGGCGAGTGCCTGGCCAACGAGGTCACGATTGCATAGATAGCGTACACTACCATCGCTGCATGTACCTACCGCATACTGACTTTGTGGACGATGTCAACAACATGTGTCGGTCCTTCGTTGATCGTGTTTTTGAAGTCGAAGACTTTGTTGGCCGTTTCGACTTGGTCCATGCCCATGACTGGCTTTCAGCCAATGCTATGATCTGGATTAAGCAGGGACGTGGACACAACTGCATTTTGACTATCCACGCAACCGAGTACGCTCGGTGTGGCAACGCTTTTCCGCCCGGCCGATCGAGCCGTGTTAGGGATCAGGAGCGTGCCGGAACTTACTGGGCCGACCGGGTCATCGCAGTCTCACAGGCAACCAAGAACGAACTAATGTGGATGTATGAAGTGCCGCACGGGAAGATATCGGTGGTTTACAATGGAGTGAATCCTGCTCGTTTTGAGTTAGCTACCGATCCCGGAGAAGATAAGAAACGCTATGACATCGGTCCATTGGATCCTACGGTCCTGTTTTGTGGCCGATTAGTGTGGCAAAAAGGACCTGACCTTTTACTGGAGGCTATCCCTTCGATTCTTAGGTTTTATGCTAACGCGAAGTTTATCTTTGTTGGCGATGGAGATATGCACCGCGGGTTGGAGGCACGTGTACGACAGCTTGGGATCACCCATGCCACGCGTTTTCTAGGTCGCTGTGATGGCGAGAAACTTATCCGTTTGTTCAAGTTAGCGGATGTGGTCTGTGTACCAAGCCGGAACGAGCCGTTTGGAATCGTCGTACTTGAGGCGTGGAGTGCCTGCAAACCTGTGGTTGTGACTCAGGTCGGCGGCCCGAGCGAATATGTCTGTCACGAGGTTAACGGCCTAAAGACAGAGCCAAATCCCAATTCCGTAGCTTGCGGCCTGGGTACGATTTTTTCGGATTTTGAGCGGGCACGCTGGATGGGTCGTAATGGCAGAAAGGCTGTAGACGAGAGATTCACCTGGGACATGATCGTGGAACAGACACTCGCCGCCTATAAAGAGGTCTGTCCGGCTTTAGCACAGACGGCACAAGAAACACGTGAATTGCTGCCCGTCTCTCGTGACTCGAGTGAAGAGAGACCCCTGCTGTTGCAGGGGCAGACTTGCCCCCGCGGAAGCGGTGGGACCAGCGACGATTTGGCCCAACCACTTGAGCTGCTTGCAGAGCTAAGATTAGAGGTTGGCCATGATGAAAATGGTACCAGCCAAACGCTTACCACCTACAAGCAGCGCCTCGAGCAAATAGGGCTTCACCCGGAACAGAACGACGGCAGTATACTCCTGAAAGGAAGGTTCAAGACACTGTTAGCTGCTATCGAACGCTGTCATAAACAGATGCACCAAACGGGCCTGCCCCGCGTTGCGTACGCACTAAAGCTCGAAACATCCGTTGGGATTCCGCCCTGCGTGAATCCTCCTTCGGGTGAAGGTTCAGGCACAATCGCTGCAAGTGGTCAGGCAGAAAATCAACAAGGGTCATAGTTCTGATTTACTGTAAGGGGATTCACTACAAGGATGCAAACTGCGAGAAGTGCGAAAATTGAAAAGGATAAGGTTGTCGGCAGCTTTTGTCTTGTCTTGCATGGTCATATGCCTTACGTGCTGCATCATGGAGTGTGGCCGCATGGAGAGGACTGGTTATATGAAGCTGCAGCCGAGTGTTATCTGCCGCTGCTGGCTCTGGTCGATGATTGTCTCAATCTTAACTGTAATCCACAGTTTGCGATTGGCCTGACGCCTGTGTTGCTCGAGCAGCTCGCACACGAAGATTTCAAGTCTGGATTTGAAAAATACCTTTTGGAGCGGGCGAAAAGGGCACGGGCGGATAAAGCCGATTTCGAACGGCAAGATCAGACGCAGATGGCTTACCTTGCTGACCGGTGGGAGAAATTCTTCACCAGCCTGACCGATCAATTCGACCGAATTGAGCGTGACATACCAAAGGTATTTGCGCAGGATGCGAACCGCGGTCTTGTCCAGATCCTCACTTCCAGCGCGACACACGCATATTTGCCGCTGTTGCTTGAGGACTCCTGCGTGCGGGCGCAGGTCCGTGCAGGTGTCAGTTGCTCGCAACGTATCCTTGGTTTTCGGCCCACAGGGATATGGCTGCCCGAAGGGGCGTACCGACCGGCTGGTCCATGGAACCCGCCAATTCCGTGGGGTGCCAAGAATAATCGCTTCGGAATCGACCAGATTATCACGGACGAAAACCTTTCACACTTCTTTGTGGAGAACCACTTGCTGGGAAAATTCGAAATTCGAAATTCGAAATTTGAAATTCCGCAGAGTGCGGCGGTACACGAGCCATTTTTCGTAAGTAACAACGGCAACGGAGGCAAACTACCTGTTGCCTTCGCCCGTGATCCAGATATCTGTAGGCAGGTTTGGTGTGGATTTGTCGGCTACCCTGCTGACGGTGTGTACTTGGAGTTTCATAAGAGGCATGGCGAGGGTTCCCGCCAGGCTGGGTCCCAGCGGGGAGGACTGCGCTATTGGAAGGTTACCGACCGCCGTTCCGGCCTTGACGGTAAGCAGTTGTACTATCCAAACGATGTAGCCGGAAAAATCTATGAACATGCCAGGCATTTTTGCTACCAAGTCAAGAAGCGTCTAACTGAGTATTACCAACGGTCAGGCCGGCGTGGAGTTGTGGTGGCCTGTTTTGATGCCGAGCTTTTTGGCCATTGGTGGTTTGAGGGACCTCGTTTTTTGCGTGACGTGCTGCTTACTCTAAACGCCGACCCGGAAGTAGAGTTGTGCACGCCGCAGGCTTATCTGGAAAAGTCGCCACCCCATAAGTGCATGTCTCTATCGGAAGGTTCTTGGGGTGAGGGTGGTGACCACCGGGTCTGGACTAATCCAAAGGTTGACTGGATGTGGCGCATAGAGTATCACTGTGAAACTCTTTTTGGCAAGCTGACCTATCATTTACCCTGGCGCAAGCATTACGCACTTCGCAAAATTCTGGAAAAAGCTGGTCGTGAGCTGCTGCTGCTGCAAGCCAGCGACTGGCCGTTCGTAATCGCACGTGGTCAGGCTGATGATTATGGTATCAAGAGGTTTATGGGACATGTGACACGATTCGAATGTCTTACGGATATTGCAGAGAGCTTAGCTGCAGATTCAAAGTACCTTGACAGCCTCAATAAGGCGCAAAAATTTGAGTTGCAGGATGTTGACGTACATGATATTGTTTTCCCCCAAATCGACTTGAACTGGTGGAATATGTGAGGACAAGACTGATGAGAATCGCGATGTATGCATGGGAAAGTCTGCATTCGGTTGCTGTCGGTGGCGTAGCGGTCCATGTAACGGAGTTGGCCGCGGCCCTGCAGCGCCGTGGTCATGAAGTGCATGTTTTTGCTCGCTTGGGTAAGGGACAATCAACCTACGCAATAGTTGACGGGGTTCATTACCATCGTTGTCCTATTGATCTGCATCCTGATTTTGTCACCGAGATGAACAATATGTGCAACAGCTTTGTTTATTTCATGGGCCAGACTGAAGCCTATCAGAACGCACGCTTTGATATAGTGCATGGACATGACTGGCTCTGCGCTAAAGGGATAGTTCAGGCTAAGAATAACCGGGGCAGCCGAGTTGTGTTGACTTTCCATTCCTCTGAATATGGGAGAAACGGGAATAATCATTATGGCGGGCAGGCGGAGCGCGTTTGCGCCATTGAAGCTGAAGGTGCCTACTGCGCCGATCGAGTTATTGGGGTATCAGGAGCCTTGGCTGAAGAAGTTAAACGCCAATACAATATACCTGAATGGAAGCTCCGGACCGTGCATAACGGGATAAACTGCCACCGCTTCGATGGTTATATTGACCCGGCTGTCTGCCGCCGAACATACGGAATTGGCCCGTTAGACCCGATGGTGCTGTTCGTGGGAAGGATGGCGACACAAAAGGGCCCCGACCTCTTGCTCGAGGCCGTTCCATCTATTTTGAACAGTCGCGGTGATGCGAAAATTGTATTTGTAGGTGATGGTTATCTCAAGCCTCGTCTGCAAGAGCGGGCGCACAAATTGGGGGTTACTCATGCGGTTCGGTTCATAGGTGCTATGGATCCAAATGGGGACCTTATCAATCTCTTCAAAAGTACCGATGTTGTCTGTGTTCCAAGCCGAAACGAGCCTTTCGGAATCACTGTGCTGGAAGCATGGGCGGCTGGAAAACCGGTTGTAGCTACACACAATGGCGGTCCAAGAGAGCTGATATCTCATGGACAAGATGGCTATCTGACCTATGATAATCCATCGTCAATCTGCTGGGGAATCAAAGAAATCTTCGGCAACTTCGGTCATGCCCGATGGATGGGCCAGAATGGCAGGGTAAAAGCTGCTTACAGTTTTAGCTGGGACACAATTGCTGCGCGTACAGAGAACATTTATCGAGAATTAGTTCATAGTTGTTAGTTTTGTGTTCATCGATGAACACAGAACAATGAACAATGAACAATTAACAATGAACAAT
>CAZIED010000080.1:5899-9761 GCA_964538525.1 uncultured Pirellulales bacterium
AACAATGAACAATTAACTAAGTTCGTGGAATACTTATGGATATAGCTCAAATCGCTACAGGGCTTAAAGATTTGGCCCGGAACTTTTATTGGGGCTGGCACCCGGATGTTGTCGCGGTATTCCGTGACCTTGATCCAGAATTGTGGCGAGCAGTTAACCACAATCCCACCACTTTTCTTTTGAGGCTGTCAAAGAACGTGCTGGAGGAAAAAAGTAAGGAACCGGTCCCAGAGACTCGTTTGACACGTGCCCTTGAGCAAGTGCGCCGTTACCTGGAAACTGAAGATGCCTGGGGACTTATGTCTGCGGGGCCTCTTAGCGTCAATCCCGTTGCTTATTTCTCGGCTGAGTTTGGACTCCATGAGTCACTGCCTATCTATTCGGGGGGACTCGGTTTATTGGCTGGAGACCATTTAAAGGCCGCCTCGGACCTTGCCGTTCCAATGGTCGGTGTCGGCATTTACTATACTAAGGGTTACTTTAATCAAATCATAGATGCAAGCGGATGCCAGCATGAACGTTATCTCAACTTCGATAACAGTTGCCTGCCGTTAGAGCCAGTTGCAGATGAATATGGCCATCCACTCTATGTGACTGTACAGATGGATTCCAGCATCATCCGGGTTAAAGCCTGGGGTATGGGCGTAGGCCGCAGCCGCCTGATTCTGCTGGATACGAATGTGGACGGCAACTCCGAGCAAGATAGACAAATAACTTCTGCTCTGTACAGCGGAGACGATGATATTCACATCCGGCAGCAGATTGTTCTGGGAGTGGCGGGCCTGCGAATGCTTGCTGCGATGGGCATCCATCCGGGTGTGCTTCATCTGAATGAGGGTCACACGGCCTTTGCAGTCCTGGAGCTGGCAAGGTACCTGATGGAACGCGACGGCCAGACGTTTGAAAACATGGCGGAGCAGGCCGCTGGGCAGACTGTCTTTACCGTGCATACGCCAATGGAGGCCGCGGTCGATCGATACAAACCGGAGCTTGTAGAACGAATGCTGGAGCCGCTGCGACAGCAATTGAGAATCTCCAAATATGACTTGCTGGCATTAGGTCGGATCGATCAAAGAAATGAATACGAAGCTTTTTGCCCAACGGTTCTTGGACTGAAGATGTCACGGTGGCGCAACGGCGTATCCGCATTGCATGCCCGCGTCAGCCGGGCTATGTGGCACAGGATCTGGCCGGAACTACCGCAAGAACGCGTCCCGATAGGTTTTATCACAAACGGCGTGCATGTTGCAACGTGGCTGGCTCAACAGCTGGATGAGCTTTACAGCCGATACCTGGGGAAAGATTGGCAGGAAAGGTTGGATGATCCCAATACCTGGAAGAAAGTGACCGATATCGATGATGCAGAAATCTGGGAAGCAGACCAGTTCCTCCGAAACCACTTGATCGAGTATGTTCGCCGTAACGCCTTTGCTCAGGCCAAGGCCAGAGGGGAGTCTGAAGAGATTTGCAAGGCAGCTTTAACCTGTCTTAGTCCATCCGTTCTTACCATGGGATTTGCCCGTCGTTTTACAACGTACAAGCGTGGCGATTTTCTACTGCGTGATTTGGACTGGCTTAACCACATTGTGAACCATCCTACGCGACCGTTGCAGATCATCATTGCCGGCAAGGCCCATCCGAAGGATGAACCAGCCAAAAAGATCCTTCAGCAAGTTTTCCGAATTACCCGCGACCGACGATTCATCGGTCGGATCGTCTTTCTCGAAAACTATGATATTAACGTCAGCAGGCATTTAGTGCAGGGGGTTGATTTATGGTTGAGCACGTCTCGCCGCCCTCTGGAAGCGTGTGGCACCAGCGGCCAGAAAGTGGCCATAAATGGAGGTCTGAATTTCTCAGTTCTTGACGGCTGGTGGGCAGAGGCTTATGATGGTGTAAATGGGTTTGCCATTGGTTTCGGAAGCGAGCATGCCAATTGGGATCGCCAGGACCACCTGGATACAAAATCTTTCCATGA
This sequence comes from uncultured Pirellulales bacterium, assembly GCA_964538525.1. GTDB lineage: Bacteria > Planctomycetota > Phycisphaerae > Sedimentisphaerales > Anaerobacaceae > CAZIED01. The sequence continues at coordinate 7,878 of CAZIED010000080.1, forward strand.
GGTCTTGGAAAACAATTGTGTACCGCTATTTTATGACCGTGGCCCAGATGGCATTCCCCACGGGTGGGTTGCGATGCAAAAACGTTCACTTCGGACACTTGGATGGCGGTTTAATGCACGCCGGATGCTGTTAGACTACACGTTGGGCTGTTACTTGCCCGCAGCTGGTGGCGTGACTGCATCACTGCCGACTAATTCGCAATTTCGTATATCGCAATATCGTATATCGAACTAACGATGCGCCGATATACGACATACGACATACGATATACGATATACGATTGACGAAAATGTCAGCGATTCCGGAATATATAGATGGTCTTCCAAATATCTGTGGCTCTGAAGAGCTTGTTGCTGAAGCTCTTGCAAGCAGTGGGCCGGCCCACGCCTCTGGCGACGCAAGGCGGGGCGGCGGGCCAGTTTGTTTACATGAGAGCGGAATCGATGGTTCGACTGCGCTCACCACAGGCTTTGCCGACATCCGCTCCTGCTTTTCCATAGCCCTTCATATGCATCAGCCTTTGATACCGGCTGGTGGGGATAATTTGCAGACCGCCAGGGTCATCAGCAACCTCGAGTTCATGTTCGACCACCCTGAAATTGGAGACAACCACAACGCGCCTATCTTTCATTGGTGCTATAAGCGCATGGGCGATTTTCTACCACAGTTAGTTCAAGCAGGTTATCAGCCCCGAGTGATGTTCGATTACTCGGGCTGCCTGCTTCATGGCCTCCGCCAGATGGGGCTGAATGATGTGATAAACAGCTTAAGAAAAATCACGTGTGAGCCGGCATATCGACGATGTGTTGAATGGTTGGGGTCGGCTTGGGGACATCCGGTAGCGCCATCCACGCCTGTGCAGGATTACCGGTTGCATGTGCGGGCGTGGCAGCACTTTTTCGCCGCGCTTTTTGGTTTAGAGGCACTCGGCCGCGTTCGAGGTTTTTCTCCAAGCGAAATGGCGTTACCAAATCATCCCGATGTGTTCTACGAGTTCGTAAAGACCCTCAAAGAGTGCGGCTATCGCTGGATTTTGGTACAGGAGCATACAGTGGAGAGGGTCGAGGATGGAGGCGCAATAACACAGCCTCATGTGCCGCATCGGCTGGTGGCGAAAAATTCACACGGCCAAGTTCTTGCTATCACCGCCATCATTAAAACTCAGGGCAGCGACACCAAGTTAGTTGGTCAAATGCAGCCTTACTATGAGGCCAAGAATCTATCGCGTATGGAGATAGGTGGCAAGCTCATTCCTCCAGTGGTAACCCAAATCGCTGATGGGGAGAACGGAGGGGTGATGATGAATGAGTTTCCATCCAAGTACCTGATGGTTTCCGCCGAAGCCTCAGGTACCCAGACGCCCGCCGTGAACATAACAGAGTATCTGGAGCACCTTGAAGACTTGGGTGTTAAAGAAGAGGACTTCCCACAAATCCAGCCAACCATGCAAAAACGGATATGGGACCGATTGAAAGATGCCGGTGGTGCCGAGGCCCTGGCTGTAGCCATTGAGCAGTTGAAAAAGCAGGACTCACGTTTCCACATGGAAGGTGGTAGCTGGACCAATAACATCTCGTGGGTGCAGGGTTATGAGCACCTGCTTGGACCTATGGAGTCTGCCAGTGTCCTGTTCGCCGAGAAAGTGCTGAACGGTCGGATTTCAACCTCAGACCCGCAATATCGCAATGCCCTTTACCACCTGCTGATTACCCAAACGAGCTGCTTTCGTTACTGGGGTAAAGGGATTTGGACGGACTACGGCCGGGAGCTTTGTCGGCGTGCCACGGAAATCTTAAAATTCCACTTTTGATCGGTTTTTATACCCGGTGCAGACCGCTATCGCAAATATTTTGTGATTTATTCTCTGGGCTTCTTCGACAATT
>CAZIED010000081.1:0-9582 GCA_964538525.1 uncultured Pirellulales bacterium
AGATTTCTCGACTCACCTTCGGTTCGCTCGAAATGACAAGATACATTGTTTTCTATAAAGCAATATCAAAATGCAAAATTCAAAATTAAAGAGGTCATCCAGCACTTAAAAGCATTTTAAGTGCTGGATTCCACAGTTTTAATTTTTATTTTTGATTTTTTTATTATGCACGAGCTAATTTATGTAATAGCTGGCAAAGATACTTCCCTTGTCAACGCGGAGTGCGAAAAACTTCTCGAGAAGCTTCTACAGCCGCAGCAAAAAGCAACCGGACTTTTCACCGCTGACCCAGTCAGCGCTTCAGCCTCCGAGGTGCTGGATGAATTACGGACTGCCCCCTTTTTAACCGACAAACGTGTTGTCATCATTAAAAACGCCGACGATTTTATATCTAATAACCGTCAGCTGCTCGAAAAATATTTCGATAATCCCTGCTCAACCGGTGTCCTGATATTGACTGTAAGCTCCTGGGCGGAAAACACCAAGCTTGCAAAAAAATTACCTGCGGTCGGTAAATTAATCAGCATCATACAGCCCAAATCCTGGCAGCTGCCTCAATATCTTGAAAGATATGCTGCTGACGCACACGGCAAAAAGCTCACCAAAGATGCTGCGCAGCTTCTAATTGAGCTGACTGGTGACGAGCTGACGAGGTTGTATAGCGAAATCGACAAGCTGGCGTTATTTGCAGGTGACGAGAAGATAATAACCGTCAACCACATAGAATCGCTCATCGGCCACAACCGCATATTCGATGCCTTTGAGGTTATTGATGCCATTACCGCAGGCAACATAAACAAGGCCGTCGCTCGCCTTAGAAACATGTTTGCAGAGGAAAAAAACGCCGAGTACACCGTTGTCGGCGCATTTGCGTTTCATTTTCGCAGATTATTTGAGGCAAAAGCCCTTCTTGAAAAAGGCTTCTCTCCGGATGAGATTGCAAAGAGGCTGCGAATCTGGAAAGATAAAGACAGCTTCTTTCCGCAAGTCCGCAAGATGTCACTGAAGCAAGCCGGTTCAATCCTGCAAAAGTTAGCAGAGATTGACTTCGAGATAAAGACCGGCCAGACACAGGCCGAGGTCGCGATAGAGCAATTAGTCTTAACTCTTCCTCTTCAGATTAAGTCATCGATTCCTGCCCAGCCTCGTCCTGGATATAGTCCTTGACTTTGTAGCGAGCAGCGACGGGAACGAATAAGACCGCTGTTACTACCATTAAGCCAACAAAGAACCAGAAATAGCTGGCACCGGGCAGCTTGCTTGTGCCGTCCTCATTTTGGATAAATTTATTGACTACAGCGGTAAAAGCATTCCCTAAAGTAATCGACAAAAAGAAAACAGCCATCACGAAGGATTTCATTTTCTTTGGCGCCTGAGTGTAGGAAAATTCCAGGCAGGTGATGGAAACCATTATCTCAGCGGAGGTGAGAATTACGTACGCAAGAACCAGCCAGCCGACACTGGGAGCTGCACCTGCTGTGATGCGTCTCTCAACCAAAGCCGGCACAACAAAGGAAAAAGTCGCCACAAATAAACCGATGCCGATTTTGCGAAGAGCCGTCAACGGGAAGATTTTGTTTATGGCCGGATACACAACGTAGGTGAAAACCGGAATTAAAAGCATAATCAAAAGGGGATTCACTGAAACAATCTGTGTGGGCAGCCAGTTATGCCAAAGCCAATAGCGGTTCAATTTTTCAGCCTGAAGCATCCATGCGGAGTCCATCTGGTCGAAAAGAGACCAGAATGGGGCCACAAATATATAGATGACCGCCAGTTTAGCTATAGCTTGTAGTCCTTCGCCGCTGAAACATTCCTTCACAAAACCCAAGCTGCCCCGCGGAATATGGACAAACTTCTGTCGGCCCATCCAAAAGGCTACCGTAGCCAAGGCCATAAAAACGGCCGGGCAGCCAAATGCAATCGTAGGCCCGAATCGGCCGAGCAGCTCAGGGATAAATAAATTCGAGATAAAAGCGCCCAAATTTATAGCAAAATAAAACCAGACGTATATCTTCGACATCAAATGTTGATTCGTCTTTCCAAACTGGTCGCCGACGTTGGCAGAAACGCACGGCTTTATCACCCCTGAGCCGATGGCGATAAGAATCAAACCCACAGCAAGACCCAGCCGAGTGTGATCAAAAGCAAGAGCAATCAATCCGAAGCAATAAACAATCGAAAAGAAAATTATTGTTCTGTACTTGGCCAGCCAAATATCCGAGAGCAAAGCGCCAATCAGAGGAGTAAAATATACGGCAGAAACAAAAAGATGAAACCAGAACTTGCTTTGCTCTGCCGTCATCGGTGAAAGCTGGCCGGCTGCGCTTTTAAGAAGATGGGTCATGAAAAAGACCATGATACATCGGCTGCCATAGAAGCTGAAACGCTCGGCTGCTTCATTGGTAAGGATATAAGGGATGCCGGCTGGCATTTTTTCCGACGGTAGCGGTGCTGTTAGATATTTGCCCTTTGCCATAATTACAAAATAGTAAATAGTCAATAGACAATAGTCAATAGCTGAGACCGCAAAATCTGCTTGCTTTCAATATCAAGAAACTATAATATCTGCCAACAAAGATTATATACAAGGAGTACAAGAACATGAAAACTTTATTAACATTCGCCATTGCATTGGTAATAAGCGTAAATTCTGGTTTCGCACAAAATGTACAGGAGGAAAAGTTGCAAAAGTTCATAACAGCCCGCGTGAAAAAAATCAAACCTTTGGAGAAAAAAACAAACCTTGCATACTGGAACGCTGCAATCAGCGGAAAATCTAAGGACTATGACAAAGCCAGCAAGCTCACTCTGGAGCTTCGTACAATATATAGCGATCCCTGCGATTTTGCCTTTCTTAAAGAAATGAAGGAATCCGGGCAGGTAGGGTGGGGCTTGCCCCACCAAAACTTGGCGCGGCAGTTGGACGTTCTCTACAACTCCTATCTGCAAAACCAGATAGAGCCGGGATTGTTAAAACAGATCGTTGAGCTGGGTACAGAAATTGAAAAGAATTTCAGCACTTTTCGCGGCTCAATCGAAGGACAAAAGGTTACTGATAACGAAATTAAAGATATACTAAAAACCGAGGTCGATTCATCTAAGAAAAAACAGGCCTGGCTCGCCAGTAAGCAAGTAGGAGCCGTGGTTGCAGAAGACCTTATCCGGCTGGTCAAGCTGCGAAACCAGGCGGCGCAGAAGCTGGGCTTTGATAACTACCATACATTTTCACTAACTACCGCTGAGCAGGATGTCAAAGATTTAGATAAGATTTTCAACGAGCTTTACGAATTAACCAATGAGCCTTATGCTAAATTAAAGGTCGATTTGGACCGCATCTTAGCGTCTAAATATGGCGTTGCTCCAACAGAGCTTATGCCGTGGCACTATCATGACCCGTTCTTCCAGGAAACGCCGCTTGTTTATGAGCTGGATTTAGATGTTTATTATAAAGACAAGGATGTCAAAGAACTGGCGAGAAAATTTTACACCGGCATTGGTTTATCCGTGGATTTTATCCTTGCAAATAGTGACCTTTATGAGCGCGAGGGCAAAAATCCTCATGCTTTTAGCACCGATATTGACCGCGTAGGCGATGTTCGCATTCTGTGTAACCTCAAAAATGACGAAAACTGGATGGAAACGATTCTGCACGAATTAGGCCACGCCGTTTATGACAAACACCATGGCCGGGGTGTGCCATTTATACTTAGAATGCCGGCCCATATTTTTACAACAGAGGCCGTTGCAATGTTTTTTGGCCGACTCAGCCGAAATCCCATTTGGATGCAGCAAATGCTCCGGCTTACAGATGCGCAGCGAGAGGAAATCGAGAAAGTAAGTGACAAGTATGCACAGCTTAAACAACTAATTTTCGTCCGCTGGGCTATGGTGATGTATGATTTTGAAAAGCAGCTTTATGCAAATCCCGATCAGGACCTAAATAAATTGTGGTGGGACATGGTCGAGAAATATCAGTTTGTGAAAAGGCCGCCGGGCAGAAATGAGCCGGACTGGGCCGCCAAAATACATTTCACAATCGCGCCATGCTATTATCATAACTATGTTCTCGGCGAATTATTAGCATCTCAACTGCACAACCATCTTGTACACGCAGTCCTCGAATTGAAGACCGATGAGAATGTAAGTTACGTTGGCCAGAGAAAGGTTGGTGAATTTTTAACCAGCAAGGTTTTTGAACCGGCTGCCCTGTATCGCTGGAACGATATGATTGAACGTGCGAGCGGCGAGCCTCTGACGCCTAAATATTTTGTCACTCAATTTGTAAAATGAATTGTCATTGCGAGGTCCGTCTTGGCGGACCGTGGCAATCCGATGAAGTCGTTGCGAGGGATTTTATCCCGAAGCAATGACACGCGCCCCCCAATTTATAGGGGGTTCTGACATGGGTGTGCAATGGATTTACAGGAAGAATCTTTGCCGGAAGTTACAATCAAGGCGTTTGTTTTAGGAATGGTGCTATCGATGATTCTTGGGGCGGCGAACGCCTATCTGGGCCTGTTCGCGGGAATGACGGTCTCGGCCTCAATACCGGCATCTGTCCTCTCAATGGGCTTTCTGAGGCTGTTCCGTAAAAGCAACATCCTCGAAAATAATAACGCTCAAACCGCAGCATCATCAGGCGAAGCGATAGCTGCGGGGACAATATTTACCCTGCCGGCGCTGATTATTTTAGGCGTGTGGAATGGTTTCAGCTACGGATGGGTTACAATTATCGCTGTTTTCGGCGGCGCTCTCGGCGTACTCTTTACGATACCGCTGCGGCGGTCTCTCATCGTTGAGAAAAAGCTCAGCTACCCCGAAGGTATCGCAACAGCCGAGGTTTTAAAGTCCGGCCAAAAAGGCGGCCGCGGTGTCTTGTGCATTGCCAAAGCCGCAATTGCCAGCGGTTTGTTCAAGGCTGGTGCCGGTGCATTAGGCCTTTGGCCTGAGACGGTCGAAGGTGCAAAGGCGCTCGGCGGCAGCCTGCTTTACTTCGGCTCCAACTTAAGCCCGGCGCTGCTTTCGGTGGGTTACATAGTCGGGCTGAATATCGCCGTATTGATTTTCCTCGGCGGCGCATTCAACTGGTTCGTTGCAATACCAATTTGCGCAGTCCTTTCCGGCCGACCGGAAGGAATTGAATCCTCGGTCGATTGGGCTTATCAGATATGGCGTTCACAGACACGTTATATCGGCGTCGGGGCGATGCTCGTGGGAGGCTTATGGACAATCTTTAATATCCGAGCGTCACTATTAAGCGGCATAACCAGCGGATTATCCGCGTACCGAGGTTCGACCAAAATAGCCAGGACAGAAAGGGACATACCAATGAAGTGGGTGATTGTCTCAATTGTTGCTTCGGTTGTTCCTTTATTCCTGCTGTATCAGGCATTTGTCGGCGACGTGCGCATATCGGCTGCAATGGCGGTGATAATGTTGATAACGGGTTTTATTTTTTCTGCGGTGGCCGGTTATATGGCGGGGCTTGTAGGCTCATCTAATAATCCCATATCCGGCGTTACGATAGCAACGGTTCTAACTTCGTCGCTGATTTTATTTTTATTGATGGGTAAGGATGCTCCAAACGGACCGGCAGCAGCCATTATCGTCGGCAGTGTGATATGCTGTGCCGCTGCTATAGCTGGCGACAATATGCAGGACCTCAAAACCGGTTATATTCTTGGTGCAACGCCCTGGAAGCAGCAGTTAGTGAACCTTGCCGGCACGATAGCCGGTGCGCTTGTGCTGGCACCGGTTATGACGCTGCTGCAGAAGGCTTATGGTTTTGCCGGCCAGCCCGGTGCCGGGCCGAAGGCTCTGTCAGCTCCGCAGGCTAATCTTATGGCCTCGGTAGCAAAGGGCGTTTTTAAAGGAGAACTGCCCTGGAATTTCATCTATATAGGTATGGCGGTGGCAGTGGGCATTATCGCTCTTGATTTGTATCTACAGAAAAAAGGTAGTGCGTTTCGCACGCCGATCCTGGCGGTGGCAATTGGCTTCTATCTGCCGCTGGAGTTGTCGGTGCCGATATTTGCTGGCGGACTTATTCATTACGCCGTCGGCAAATTCCTCAGCCGAAGAAAAACAACCGCAGAAAAAGCTGAGGAATCAAGCCGAAATGGTCTGTTATTCGCTTCCGGCTTGATAACAGGTGAAGCACTAATGGGAATTTTTCTTGCGATACCCATTATATTACTAAAACGGTTGGATATTTCTCTGCCTTTATTTTATATAGATAACGCTATCGACAAGGCTCTAAATTTTCTTGGCATAACTTTACCGGTTACGTTACCGGTCGGTGCGACACTTGGATCGGTGCTTCTGATTGGTGTTGCTTATTGGCTGTATCGCACCGCGCTGGGAAGTCAGCAAAAAGCTGAAACTTAAAAATACAAAACTTAATGTCCATTCAAGAGGCTGACGCGCTTTCCTAATTAAAAAAGTTGGTTTATGAGTTGAGCTGCCTTTTGATCACCGTTCACAGGGATGGGGGGATAATTTACTTTCTTCCCAAGATTAGCAATTACCTTCTCGGCCAGAATCACAGGAGTTGTCTGGGAATACACCAGCTTCACTCCAGCCCCATGCCTGGATAATCGTCCTGCAACGTGAATCTGCTGTTCAAAGTGTCCCTCCAGTGGAAAGTAAAGGAATGGACGTCTTAGTGCCGTTAATTCGAGTGTAGAAGTGCCACCGCCTTGAACAACGGCCAAATCACTCGCAGCAAAGTGCTCATAAAGAGATGGAACATATCCTCTGACTTCTACTGCTTCCGGAACTTCTAAATCCTTAATAGAAAGACGAGGACCGCATATAAGAACCATGCGCAGTTCAGGGACTTTCTTCTTTATAATCGGATAGGTCTGCCCGCAGAGTTCAAGCAATTCTTTGCCGATGGAAGTTCCGCCGATGGCACATACGACCAAGGGTTCCTGACCATACCCTAACTTACTTCGGATCCTTGTCTTGTCGGTGTATTCAGCAGGATCAAATGGGAGAATATATCCTATGAATTCATACTTTGCTTTGGCATAGTCTCGGCGATTCGGCAGTAAAAAGCCGAATCTCTTGTTGGGGACATCCTCTGGTTCACCTACAAATATCTCCAAGTCGAAAATAGAAGAACGTTTGTAATCCCGGGCCCAGATCCGATTCCAAACATAAACACCTATCTTCTCCAGTGGGTTTTTCGTCATCGAATCAAGTCCAACAAAATCGTAAATCATCACAAAAGGAGCTTTCTTGAGACGCGGATTCTCTTCCAAGGCAACGCTTATTTCATAGGTTTCATCACAGATAACGACATCAAATTGTTCCCTTCCGATTACCTGTTTGAAAATCTCAACATTGTTTGCCCACACTCTCCTTGCCTTATACGCGTACTTTAGCACATTCATCCCGAAGCCCTTGGCTGCGCTTTCAGCGGGGATATTGTCATTGGCATATTGCTCGGCTTCTGGAAGCAGGTCCTCACCCGCATCTTTGAGTAGCACGGTTGCTGGATGAGCAGCCAACCAGAATAATTCTACTTCAGGATTTTGCTTGCGCAATTGTCTGGCTATTGCTAAGTCTCTGACGATATGTCCCAAACCCAATGACCCGCTGATATACAGAATTCTCTTTTTTGATAACTCAATTACAGGCATCTTATCCTTCATTTTCATAACAACTGTTACCTGCATCTGCCTCTGGCGGTTTATTCACTTCGTTCAGAACGGAGAGGGCGGGATTCGATTTACCCTCTCTGTGCAAATTCTTTAGCAAGCTATCTTTCTTTACAACTTAATTGGCATAAAGTCAAGGACTTATATTCTCTCATTCATTTACTGTTTTTGCACGGTTTTTTACTATCTTGTGATGGAATTTGAGGGCAATTGAGGGCAACATCTGATATCCGTTACGCTACAAAACGGCTTAGCAGAACCATAAAGTAGAGCGTGGACTACAACTCATCAGCGTAGGTTTCAAGCCACTCAACGGCACCGGGTGTTTCATCCCACGCATCTATCACCATATCCGCACAGATTATGGCCTCTTCTTTGGGACCCAAGCTGTAACTGGGCGGAAGGAACGGCGGCAATTCCTCGTCGCCCAGCAGGTACTGTGGCACATATTGGTTGACACTTAAAGCCTTCTGCAGGTGTTTACGGGCAGTTTCAGTATCGCCTTTCTGCCTGTTAAGTAAAAAACTATAAATTGTCTTATTTATGGTGTCACGGCTCGGTCGTATATGCGAATATCGTCAATCAGGCCGGACCAGAAGCTGCCTGCGGCAAGATTGCTGCCAGCACCAATGTATAGACCGCCGGTAGAGCTTGCAAGGTTGGTTTGTCTGTCTTTTGCGACCTCAACATCATCAACATAAAGAATCCTGTTGAAGCCATCCCAAGAAAGACCCACTCGATGCCAGTTGCCATCGGTGATGACGGTCTGTGAAACTAATGTCCGAGCAGATCTATCTGAAGCCTTTAGTTCTGTCATCAGTTGACCACCAGCAGTTTTGGCTAAAAGCCAATTTGCACCACTTTTCTGTGATATAATAACTTGCCCGAAAGCCCCGCCTTTTACCCACGCAAAAACGCTAAACGCCCCAGACGAAGGATTGAGCACAAGAGGCGTGCTGACATAATCATCAATTCCGTCAAGCTGAAGTGCACCTTTGACCTTACCGCCATTAGGCTGCCAGATTGGATCACCGTGAAGCGTACCATCCAATTCACTAACACTATCCTGAGCGATGGTACCTTCAGTCTCGTCCAGCTTCCAATATGCCAGCAGGGTAACCGGCAGAACTTCCTGCTGCCAATAGCTCATCAGAACCTCCAAGTCATTGACATCGACCTTGCCGTCGCCCCAGGGCATCGGCCCGATGTCAACTGATGGATCATCCTGGCCCCAGTGTTCAATTAGTATGACCAGATCGTTGATATCCATGATTTCGTCGCCGTTGAAGTCAACGACCGGAATGATCGGCGCTTCCCACAAGTCATAACCTCCAAAACCACCCGGGGGGGTATGGGCGTAGAAGTAAAGCATCCGCGCGTCGGCGGAAATCGCCGCTCCTCCTTCATGCCCATAGGTATTGATCCGTGAACCGAGGTTAACCGGCGGACCCCACGGATCGATATGGGTCTTACGAGTGGTCATCCATAGGTCGATGTCACCGAATCCACCAGGGCGTCGGGAGGCGAAAACCAGGGCCCGGTCGTCGGATGAGAGGCTGGGCTCGGCGTCGAAGGACCCATTGTTGACGACTCCACCTATATTGACCGGCGCACCCCAGTCGTCCTGTATGGTTGCCCGGGTGGACATCCACAGATCGTAGTCGCCCTTGCCTCCGGCGCGAGTGGAGGCGAAGAGTAAGATCAGCCCGTCCCCGGAGATCGTCGGGGTTATGTCGTTAGCGGTGCTGTTGATCGGGGCCCCGATATTCACGGCCGTGCCCCACGGGGCGCCACGACTTGCCCGTCTGGTCATCCATATGTCATACCCGCCCAAGCCGCCGGGCCGGGCCGAGCCGTACCAGTCGTCACTGAAGTACAGCGTCAAACCGTCTGAGGAGATGCTCGGGCAGATTTC
>CAZIED010000082.1:0-9496 GCA_964538525.1 uncultured Pirellulales bacterium
AGCACGAGCTTTGCAGCCGGCCGCAATAGAGCGGGTTATTCGGATAGGCTCTTAAGGTAAGTTAATGGAGTTTGCCTGAGCTAATCAGACTAAAAAAAGACGGGCTTGCAGGATGGTGCTTTTTGCAACCCTATCCTGCAGCCCGTTTTCGTGAGTAAGGAGGGCTTTAGTCTATATTATGTGCGAAGTCAATGTTGCAATCACAGACTGCCCAGGCCAAGCAAAACTAACCGATTGAATTAAAAAAACGCTTTCTTTTACGCAGTAAGCTTAATACACCTCCGATACCCAGCAGAGCTAATGTCGCAGGCTCTGGAACTTGTACGAGGTAATCTTGTTTTCCACAGTTGACAAATGCCCGCAGGTCTGCCTTTGGGCCGCAGCCGTTTAAGGCGTGCAGCCAGCTATTTGCGAGAGTTATATCAGCATTTTCGGCCCTGAAACCGAGTGGTCCTGCCGAACCGTCAGCTCCGACGTCCCACAGCGATGGCGATGCCGGCAGCGCTTCATATACAATCTCCCATACAGCGGTAGCAAAGGCTTCGGCATCGTTTTTTTGCTTACTGTTATAGGGGCCGCCGCTCACCCATGAGAGGTCAAAAAATCTTCCCCAAAGCTCGCTTAGATAATCAGCCCTGGCGGTACCTAATGTGCCGCCGAGAAAGCTATTGTTCACATTTTCCGGCATAACTACACCGTAAGTTAACGTTTCATCAGGAGCTAACTGGTGTAGTTCTATGCAGAAACTGCCGATTAGGCCATCCGGCCAAATCTTACCCTCGTTGGTTCCATCAGTCTTGTCGAGGATATAGACACCAGCGGTTGCGTTACCACAAAAGTTGCCACCCCAGATCGTGGCTGTATCGCTTGCACCAAAACCGTCGTGCACAATATCCACGGTGCCAAGGAGATTAGCATTCGCTGCACCAGACAGAGCAAGGGTAACAAGTGCACAAAGAATTGCCATAATTTTTACTGTTCTCATTTTTTTCTCCCCCAAAAGCAATTTCTGATGTTTCCTTCTGCGGGTGTCCGCAGCAACTGTAAGTTTGTCAATCAAATTTTTTCTGTTGTTCGGCTCAACGTGCATTACCCGTCGGGTTTAGCACGCGCCGATATAACTATCTGCGCAGTGAATCTTCCCAAATGATAATCAAGATATTCTTTCTTTGTGAATGAGCAAGTGTATTGCCATGTAATGATGGCTAATGTCTTGTTATCATAATTTTTATCCCCCAAAGGTGATTCTTTGTGAACGTAGATACAGAGCTTGAACCTGCACCAACAGTTCACAACACAGCTTTTAACCGGGTGTTAGCAATAAAGGTAAGCCGAGAACACCCCCCATCCAAATTTTAGCTAAGATGAAAAATCAATTTACAGTATCAGTCTATCTTTTTAATCAGTGAAAGTCAAGGAAATTTGGTATGGATAGCCGGCAACGATGGAAATTTGTTTGTCAGCCCCTTTTATAAAAAAATAACAATGTGATTATGGGATTTATACCAAGTATTTTTTGTGGGAATCTATTTTTTTATTCTTGGTGGCTGTTTTCGGATAATAAATATTGCCTCATGTTATCTATGAACGTAAAATATCAAAAACCAAATTCTTACCTGGCTACGGCTTGGCATTCGCCAGGACGAGCTGGCGATTAGGGAGTTATCGCATAGTAGGTTTAGACAAGGAAGGAGCCGAGAATGGAAAAGGGATTTAATGGGATAAAGTTTGTGATAAGAGCCGTTTTAGTTCTGCTGGCGATGGAGATTAGCTTATACTCAGCCGGTTGTTGTTGTCCTGCATCAAGACTTTCGCAGTGTCGGCTTGAATTGAAAAGGCTGGAATCTGTCAATTCTCAACGTTTAACCGGCGATTTCAATGTTGGGGACAACCAAGGTAATTTGCACTTGGCAGCAGGGTATGTGCATATCGCTAACAAGAATGGCAATATGGATATAATAGCAGCTATTGAGCAAGAACAGGCGATGTTAAGGTACCTTGTGCATCACGATAATCATCAGAGGGTCGGCTTTATGGCTTGTATTCCGCAGGATAATTTATGGTGGCAAGGTGGGTTCGGAAACCTGCACATTTATGCCGAGCAGATAGACAAAGGTAGCTTTTGTCGGAAAAACCATTAGTTCATGCTTTGCGCCCGTAGCTCAATCGGATAGAGTGACGGACTTCGAATCCGAAGGTTGCAGGTTCGAGTCCTGCCGGGCGCGTTTTTTCTTCCAGTGTGACAAACGTTCAGCTCCATGCTGCTGTTCACGAGATGTACATGGGATGGTTAGTACACAGGAAGGATTTCCATAAGGGCTATCAACTACGACACGAGCATAGGACTGAAATTTGACCGTATAGGGTATATTTAGTTTATAATAATATTATCTATAAGCATTGCACAGCGGTCTCGAGAGAGTTGTCTTCTGATGTTATGGTCAGACGTTTTTTAGTAGTCCTTAAAGCCTCTCATCCATTGTGGCCAGTCCGTGGGTATGGCGCCGCCAGCCACTGTCCATGAACCTGCGATATCGTACTGACGGTGCCATTTCAGCTTCCATAACTCCTTAAGGCCAATTCTTCTGGAGGACCAATCCATGAAAAGGCCGTTGACATAGCCGACATGCCGATTTATACATGAGAACTGCATTTGATTAGAACGCTGGCCATCAAACTGGGGAGGCGTGTTCGTGGAATCGGGATTAACGGCCACATACATAGAATCCAGAAATATTGGGATAATATCTCCACCTTTTACATCAGCTCGCCTCCAGTATGTTGTGGTATCAGTACTTGCGTTGTTAAGGACATAACGACTCTCAGCGTAGCTGCCGTAAAGGCCCTCTCTTGGATTCCAGCTTCCTCCCCAGCCCCAGTCTGTTTCCCGCGGCCCTCCCTTCCAGCCCCATGTGCCAAACGGGCCCCAGCTTGTGTCAGGATTTTTTGCAGCCGGGCAGCATCGCATTATTGGGTCTTTGTAATACGGCTGAAGGAGGTCAGGCCACATTTTCTCATAATCTGTCCCGAGTGGTCTTGCCTCGAAAAAGCCACTATTGTCGTTAGTGTACATCGTATATATAAGCCCCCATTGGCGCAGCCTCGATTGGCATGCAACCGCCAGTGCCTGTTTCCTAACCCGTTGTAGTGCCGGCATTAATATCGCCAGCAATAACGCAATAATGGCTATTACTACTAAAAGCTCGATTAAAGTAAAACCTTTACGCGCCCTCATAATGCAATCCTAACTAAGCCAACAATATTTAATAAGCATTTAATAAAAGTACGGTCGTTTGTGATTCGTGATTCGATTCACCCTATTATCGACAATTAATTATTCACTATTAACACTAAACCTACCGTTTATTTTTGATTTGCTAATTTATTATATGGGTAGGAGTATTTCTCGTACGTGTCATACTCCATATTTGACTTATCATCTGGATTTGGACCCAGAGCCGAGCGCACCTCATCAACGTGAGAGTCCACAAATACCGCGTTGATTGTGCCGCTATTTAAATCACCGCTTGCGGTGCTATGGAAGGTGCCGAACCAGTCACGACCATCACCACAGAGGGCATTATCGTTGAGCACATAAGTGCAGCCCGGCCTCAGCCACATGTTCTCCTCAGCGAAGAAAAACACCTGATCTTTGCGTCTGGTTATATTAGAGAACTTAATCCCTATCAAGGCATTCATGCTGTAACTATATTGAGGATCAACGAGTATGTTTTGGTCATGACCCGGATGCTTTTGGCCCTGATATTTGGATAAAACCTTAAACGTAGGACATATATGGGACGCTTTGTTTTTCAGATATACCCATAACGGACCATCAGGTGGAAATCTCGGGTCGTGCCAGCGGCAGTAACGTGGGTATCCGGAATAAGGGTACTCTGTCCCCATAAGGGATGTCCATGGGTCCGGATACTTGCTGTCATTATCGTCTAAGTAAAGGACCTGCGCTATTCCATATTGGCGAAGGTTGGCTCTGCAAGTCATTTCCCTTGCCTGCTCCTTTACCCGCTGCAGTGCCGGCATTAGGATCGCCAACAATATTGCAATAATGGCTATCACCACCAAAAGCTCGATTAATGTAAAACCCTTTCGTCTATTCATATAATATTCCTTCTAAAGTTCCTTCAATTTGTTGTTAACCTTTAATTACCTCATTATGAGTACATAAACCTAGCGCGGTATTTCTTTTATAATTATCGCCATAAGGCGTTTCAGATGCAACCTCATTATGGGTAAAAAAACCGTCATTTTGTGCAGCTCCGCACTAATTGTCCTATTCTCGATGCTCGATACTGGATACTCGTCGAGAATCAAGTCTGCAATTAGTGCGGGGTTCACTTTAGTCAATTTAGTTCACTTTAGGCATTTCGAGGTTAAGAAGTTAAGGGATTTTTCTTGATTTGTGTAGAAAACTAATTTATCTTCTTTTGTTCTTTTCTCGATGCTCGCTCCTATATCTTGACGAGTATCGAGTATCCAGCCCTTGAGGTTTTAGGTACTCGTCTTGGCGAAGCGCCAAGCCGTAGCCAGATAGGGGTCAGTAAGCTATGGACAAAAGTCGCAAAGTTATACTGATGATGGAGACTTCACGGACGTATGGACGGTCAATCCTGCGAGGCATAGCGCGATACTCTCGTGGCCACGGGAACTGGATATTCTACAAAAAGGCTCCATTCTACTGGAAAACCGGCGGTGAAAAAGTCACTCTGGAACAAATATTCGAGATGGACGCCGATGGTTTAGTTCTGCGTGAGCAACCTACACGACAGCAGACCGAGAAGTTTCTTGCTATGGGTCTTCCTACCGTTGTTTCTCCGTACACTGAGCCATTTCCGGGTTTGCCTAATATCGTAACCGATGACGCGGCCATCGGGAAAATGGCCGCTGAGTATCTTTTACATAGAGGTTTCAAGCAATTTGCATTTTGTGGATTTGGGCAAAGGTATTATTGGTCTCGCCAGCGGGGCAAGAGCTTTGGCCAGAGAATTGCTGAAGCTGGGTTCAAAACCCACTACTACGAATGTGAGATGCCCAAATCAAGAACCCAACACTTGTGGGATGGAGAACAGGAATCGATCGCAGACTGGCTTAGACAATTGCCAAAACCAATCGGCTTGATGGCCGGTAATGACGATCAAGGCCAAAACGTTCTTGAGGCCTGCAGGATTGCGGGTCTTGCTGTGCCGGAGCAGGTCGCTGTCATAGGGTTGGGCAACGATGACCTTATCTGTGATTTAGTTACACCACCTCTTTCCAGCATTGCCGTGAGTGCTGAAAAGGCAGGTTACGAGGCTGCTGAAGCGTTAGATAAAATGATGGCGGGTGAAAAAGTGACAAATCAGGAAATTATCGTCCGGCCGACCCACATTGTTACCAGACAATCGACCAATGTCTTTGCAGTTGCTGACCGCGACGTTTTGATGGCCTTGCGTTTTATTCATCGGCATGCCAAGAATGAAGCCATTCAGGTCGATGATGTGCTGCGCGCGGTTTCTTTGTCTCGTCGCAGTCTATACAATCGGTTCGCCCAGATACTCGGCCGATCGGTACATGAAGAAATCAAGCGTGTTCGGGTGAACCAGCTTGCTCGTTTGCTGGTGAGCACAAGCCTGTCGATATCTCATATTGCCTCGGATCTGGGGTACACGGACATCAAGAATATTGCTCGGTACTTCAAGCAGCAGAAAGGGATGACACCGCTTGAGTACCGTAAACGCCTTTCTCTGAGCTAACTCGTCTTGCGTAAGGCGTATTGCGTATTGCGTTTAACGCACGACGCTTCACGCACAACGCACAACGCACAACGCACGACGAATTAGTGCGTGGCTGCACAAAATGACGACTTTTTTATCCAAAAATGAGGTTGTATTCGAGATCCTTAATGGATAAAATTTAAACTGAAGGCTATATGCTGCCGAAATCTATATAATATAAGGGGAAATTGTTTAGAGTAAGCGGAGGGGTAGGAGCGGTTGTTTATCTAAATAATCGGTGGGTTGTTGAGTGTCTAAAACATATTTGTCGTTATTTTAGCCCCTTGATAAGGATAAGGAGGAAAGTTGCATGTAGAAAGTTACTAATCTGATTATCTTATGCCTTGTAGGCAAGGCATAATAACGCAAACAGAGGCATCACAATTATGTTAATTTATTGGCTTCTGGCGTGAATTTTTCACGATGTTATGAGAGAGGAGGTGCAAAGGCAAAAAAACTTTTTTAATATTTTATTCCCGTCATAAAAACGTTTAAATTTTTTAGGAGGTAGAATTATGATTAAAAAATATTTTGTATGTTTATTAACTATACTGCTTATTGTGATTTGCGGCAGCTCCAGCCTGAAGGCACAAGATGTACTTTATCCCATTCTCAAGCTTGATATTAATAACAAAAATATTCCCGCAGAGACAGAGCCAGGCTTTATTTCTTTTACCATTGCTGACAGTGGCTCAGTGGTAGATGGTATCAAGGTTGAATTTACTGCCGGTACACTTGACTCACGCCGACGTGCTGCGCCAATACAAATACCGTTTGAGCAGATTTATCGTGATTTTGTATTTGCTCGGCCGGGCGGAATGACAATTAGATTATCGGGCCTAGTGCCTAATCAAGACTACGAAATAACCATTTATGCGTATGATACAGGTAGTGCAGGTAATCGTATCGCGGATTGGACAGCCAATGGGGATTATATTCTCACAGCGAGTTTCAATGGTGGACAAACGCCTACGTCTGCATATAGTCATGCCTTTAGAGGATGGACGCGGGCGGATAATACTGGTACAATCGTCCTTGAATGTGGCGCTAATCCAAACACCACTGAACTATCCGGCGCCAATTCACCCTTCGCTTTTATTAATGCCTTAGAGATATACTCACTTATCCCGGTAAAGGTTGCTCGTCGTCCCGTGCCTGCTAATGGTGCCCTTATTTCTGATACAACTGTGAACCTTAGCTGGTTGCCGGGTGGTTATGCAGCCAGGCACGATGTTTATTTAGGTGAAAATTTTGATGACGTAAATAATGCCAGCATAAGTAGTCCGATGGGAGCTAACCAAATTTACAAAGCTCGTGTGGATGTCAATAATTATACGGTCAGTGGCCTTAATACAGGGGCGACCTATTACTGGCGGATCGATGAGGTAAATAACCTGAAACCTGACAGTCCCTGGAGAGGCAATATCTGGAGCTTTACAATCTCCTCAAAGGCTGCTTACCGTCCCAATCCGACCAATGGCTCATTGTTTGCTGACCCAAATGCCACGTTAAGCTGGTCTGCAGGTTCTGGTGCGATTCGGCATCAAGTGTATTTCGGTGATAAATACGAGGACGTACAAGCAGGTACCGGTGGAACAAATAAAGGAACAGTTACAACTGCTTCTTTTTCCACCGGCATGCTCGATCGTGCCAAGACTTATTATTGGAGGGTCGACGAATTTGACGGCACCACAACATATACAGGCAATGTTTGGAGCTTTACCACAACTCTGCCGGGCTTGGGTACGGTCGTCTTTGATATTTGGGAGGATATTGCTGGCTCTGCTATAACTGACCTCACTGGAAATGGAAATTATCCGGACAATCCAACCCGAAGCGAAGAGATAACCTTGTTCAGCGTTGGGACGGAGCCCGGAGGAGGCATCGGTGACGCCTACGGCGGACGTATCCATGGCTGGCTCTATGTGCCGCTAACCGGCAACTATACATTCTACTTCACAAGCGCCGACCAAGGCCAATTGTGGCTGAGCACCGATGATGACCCCACCAATGTACAACTGTTAGCTTCTGAGCCTACCTGGGGGTGGTACGATGCTTTTAATCGAAAGTCCGACCCTATCCCACTTATTGGCGGCAAAAAATATTACATCATGGCGATATGGAAGGAAAACGCCGATTGGGACCACTGTCAGGCAGCCTGGATAGGTCCAGGCGTCCCGGGTGTTGCTACAAATCCACCGATTATTGCGGGCAATTTCCTCTCGCCATACAAGCCTGTTAATGCCTATGGTCCCAATCCTGCTAATGGCAGTACAAATATTAATCAGACGCCGATTCTTAAGTGGAGGCCTGGCAAATATGCCGCTTCGCATAATATCTATCTCGGCTCGGATCCGAATAATTTGAGCTCACTTGCGACCACGCCTGCCGGACAGGAGAGCTTCGGGCCTTTGGCACCGCCGCTTGATGTGAACCAGACTTACTACTGGCGGATTGATGAGGTCAACGACCTTAATCCCGAAAGCCCGTGGGTGGGCAAGGTCTGGAGCTTTACCACAGCCCCATATCTTGTTGTGGATGACTTTGAATACTATGACGACGTCAATAACGTGATATACGAGACGTGGGGTGACTATTATGTGAATAATACCGGCATGACTGTAGGTTACTTTGATCCTCCATTTGCCGAGAGGACTATAATTAACCGTGGCTCTCAAGCCATGTTTATGCGTTACGACAACGATGGTACCGTAAATGAGGGCACTAACTACGAAAAGAGCGGAACACTCCTTTATTCAGAGGCCGAACGCGAATGGGCAGATCCGCAGGATTGGACCGCAAAAGGCGTTACCACTTTATCACTATGGTTTAGGGGCATAGCGGCTACTTATGGCAGCTTTACGCTTGGGCCACCAATCACGATGACCGCCCGTGGTGCGGACATCTGGGATGAGGCCGATCAGTTCCACTTCGCTTATAAACGAATCTCCGGCGCCGGCAGCATAACTGCAAGAGTAGACAGTATTACTAACACCGACCCGTGGGCCAAGGCGGGAGTTATGATTCGCCAGACGCTGGAACCCGGTGCTGCGAATGTTGCTATGGTTGTTACTCCTGGTATGGGTGTTAACTTCCAACGTCGGATTACTACCAACGCTGGTAGTGAGCAAACTACACAAGCCGGCATAACTGCTCCACAATGGGTCAGGCTAAGCCGCAGCGGCAACACCTTTACAGGCGAGTATTCTGCTAATGGAAATACCTGGACAACGCTGGGCTCTATAGATATTCCCATGCTTTTGGATATTTATATAGGCTTGTGCTTGACCAGTCACAATGTCGATGCAACTTGTACAGCCGAATTTTCAAATGTTAGCACAAGCACTTCGGTCACAGGCAATTGGCAGTCGCAGGACATCGGTATAGAAAGTAACATCGCCGAGCAGTTGTACATCGTGCTGCAAGACAGCGCCGGAACGAGCAGTCCAGCGGTCACATATCCTGCTGCGACGACTGTAGCGACGTTTACACCGTGGAATATCCCGCTGACGAGCTTTACTGGCGTGGATCTTAAGGCTATTAAGAAGCTGATTATTGGTGTTGGTGACAAGGCTAATACACAACCCGGCAGTGCAGGTGATTTGTACATTGATGATATCGGGCTGAGTAAGCCTTAACCGATGGTTTCATTACACAATCAGATTTGGGGCCTATACCGATTGATTCGGCATAGGCCTTTTTTATTGCATTTTAGCTATGTCTTA
>CAZIED010000083.1:0-9419 GCA_964538525.1 uncultured Pirellulales bacterium
GCTTTCGTGTCGATTTCACTTTGAGTCGTGTCCGGTGGTTTTGTTCCGGTTATAGTTCCGAAGTCGGACCTCGTTAGCTTAATGTCTAGACGGAGTAAATCACCTTCACCTATATGCGGCGTAATCATAAGAGTTATCCCGGCGTCAAATCCCTGAAACTCGGTCGCTGTCTGGATCAGAGATGTCTGCTGTCCCGCAGTCCCCGTAGTGACCGGAATTGATGAGGTCTTGGTAACGTATGTAGTATCTGTGGTGCTGATCTTACCTTCCATATTGTCATTAACCAGGATTTTTGGTTTTGCCAAAATCCTGCCGTAATTCTTTTGCTGCATGGCTTTCAATAAAGCATTAATGTGCTTATCGCCGTAGAAGCCGGCTCCGGCGCCGTTATTTGATTGAAAATCAACAAAACGGTCTCGGCTGCTCGTAGCAAGTTTAGACACCAAATTGCCGCCGGTAGGATCCGGCATAATAGCAGTTGTTAAACCGGATGTATCGGTCAAATCCGGGAAACTGGACAGCAGATTAAGGTCGTAATTAAACGCATCGGTCTTGGAAATTTCTACCAGCGTTACGTCGATAAGAACTTGCGGCCTTCTCTTGTCTAACTTTTCTATTAAGTTAGCTAACCACTCTTGATTCTTTTTACTTGCATAGACAATCAATGAAAATGTATTTGCGTCAGGAACTATAATTATTTGTTCTTCCAGCTTTGGTATGACCTTTTCAACCTTGCCTTCCTTGTTCAAAACGGTCTCTTGAACAAGGCTCTGTAAGACCTTGGCCAAATGGTCCGGCTCTTGATTTTTAAGCTGATAGTACTGATAAGGTATCTTTTCCCGATCCATCTCACTATCCACATATTGAATGATAGATTCTATCCGGGCGTGCTGTTCGGCGGTGGCGTTGACCAGAACCGAATTGCTCGCTTCAATTACCACCACTTGTGGCTCTTCCACCAGCGCTTCAGCTGAGACAGCCCCGGTTTCCAAAGATGGGATGACCTCAGGAGGTTTAACTACAGGAGGTTTTGTATCTGCAGGCTGGGTACTAATTCTCGATGAGGTAGTTCGAGTAGTGGGGGCAATTATATTCAATTCTTCCAGCTTTTTCTTAATATCAGCAGCCTCAACATACCTTATTTTATATAATTTCATCGTTCGGAGGTCTTGCTGTTCCACATCAAGAGTATCAATCAGCCCCTCAACAAGATCCAATTGGTCCTGCAGTCCTATGATCAGGATGCGGTTAGTTCTTTCGTCGGCATCGAGATAAACAGTCGGTCCAGCTTTTTCTGGTTGTATAGTTGGAGTTGTCCTGGGTCTAGCCGCTACGGCCTGTCTGACAGCCTGAAGCCGGCGCTGGTATGAGGCATCTGATTCGTTAGGCAGACGAGCTATCGTGGGCGCCTGCTCAACCACCTGCTCAGCCGCAATAGTAATCGATATCGTCCCCAGTTGCTCAGCAAGTGTCTGGAGCTTCGGAGCAAGAGTCTTTGCCATAGTGTATTTTAACTGCCTGAATCTGAATCTCTTCGGCTCACCCGGCTTATCCACCATCTCTAAAATTGCTTCCACACGCGGCATTCGATAGGCAAATTCCGTAACAAGCAGTGTTTTTGTTTCGGCAATCGGCGATATACTTACGCCGAGCTTCATATTAGTTAAAAGATTATAAGCACTGGTTGTATCAATGTGCTCCAGCTTAAAGGGACGGGTTATAACCAAATCTCCCTGCTCGATCTTGTCCTTATCCGTCCGAACCAAAGCAGGGTCAATATTTAAAGCCTCTTCTATAGGTACAATGGTTACGAGGTTGCTTTTGTGACGAGTCATTACAAAACCCTTGAACTTCAGCACCGATTCCAGCAAAGGATACAAATCCTTAACCTTAAACGGGCCTCGAAGCTTACCGCCAATCATGAGCGTGACATCGCCTTTGACCTTTGTAGGGTCGTACATAAAATCAAGTTGTAAATATTGACCTGCAAGACCCAATAAATGCACAATATCCACCTTGTCCGGTAATTGCAGGTTGATAACTTCTTCGCCATTGGTAACAGGTTCCGGCTCATACGGCTTGTTAGCTGAAGCTGAATCCATCAAAGAGGAACTATCTGACGTGGCTGGTAAAGCAACATCCGGTGAGCTCTCAGGTTTGTTAAGAGATTCTGTCTGGATGTTAATCTGTGAAGATTCAGTTGAGGCTGACTGCTCATCTGCAGGTTTGTCGAATTCCTGAAAATTAACTTCTCTAACAATGGGCAAAAGAGAGCTTGTCTGTGTGTTCTCAATCATGCTCGGTCCCATTATTAGGTTAGAATTAGCCTGGGGTAATTGTAAATTGGCAGCTTGAGTCTTGGGCAGCACCCCTTGGGGAAGCTTATTACTACCTTTTTGCAGCTGCTCTATGGCAGAAACCAATTGCTCCATCTTGTTCGCTGGAGCTACAGCCAACACCATACCTTTATGAATATCTATAATTGCTCTAACTGACGCCGAAGATACCGGTGGATTAGAAAAATCCCCGATTGATATACCGCCAACTGCTTCAGCAATCCGGCTATTGGAGGGCAGATTTTTAGCTGCTTCGGCGGGCAGAATCTCTCTAATTACATATTGTTCTTTAGAGTCAACAATCTTCAAAACCGTGCTCGCTTTATTCAATTCATACGATTGCCCTGTCACCAATAGTGCATTAGTACCAGGCAGCCGCGAGACAGCTCCGATCCTCAGCTGGTCTAAATATCTTTTGCCCTGATCAGCCGATATGTTAATCAAAGAAAAAACATTATGGCGTCCTGTGCCGGAATTACCGCCTTGTTCTACCCCGTAAATGACATTACCACACAGAACAAGGGGCATCACCAGTGTTAAAATAAAAAGGATAGACCTTTGTTTTATGGAAACTCTCCCATTACTACTCCGATAAAAGCACTTCTCTTTCACCATAAATTACTCCATCGTTAGAGAATTCCGTTCTATAATGGTTTAAGCCTACTCCGTTCATGGCCCCCTGCAAAATGATAACCTATCCACACAACGATTATGCCAAATACATCCTTTCCGGATCAGATATTATGCCTGAAATTATTAAAACAGTTCTTCATTATACACCTCATCCCTACAAATTTTTAAAACCAGAATGCGTCCTTGCGCGACCGGTTATTAAATAAGACATATAATCTACTAAAAAGTTCCCGCTGTAAGTTAAAAAACACGATTAATAATACTGATAAGACGGGAATTGCTCTGCTACAGGTAATCTACCAGCATCCTATAACAACCGCCAATCATCACCTATCTTTAAGATAAAAAGACATGATCCCGCTTTTCAGGGACTTAAATATGAGTTGAATTAAATATAAGCTTGCTAAACTGTTTGACTACTTATTCCTCTTATTCCTCAGAAGTGTAGCTCTGCCCGGCTTTTCCAACTTCTTTTTTTCAACTTCTTTTTGATTATATTCGACGTTTCCACCTTCTTTTGTGCCAAGTTTCACATCATTTAAATCTTCACCTAAGTTTCCTAACTTATTTGCCTCCTCATCACTTACACGAGCAGCAGCAACATCGAAGTTAATTCCCTCCATGGTGGTGGCAGTACCTCCCTCAGAGCTAACAGCCATTCCCATCATTCCAGTATCGTTAGTATTAGCTTTATCGGACTTCGTATCTTTTTGTAATTTTTTCAATGTATCTACGAGTTTTTCCAACGCTTCATTTTCCTCGGCGCTTAAAGGCTTTGAAGCTGTACTGCGTAAGATAGTCTCTGAAACTTCACTTTCAGTCGGCAAAGTAGTGCCAGAATCGGTATTCAGAGGTAACGAGCCTTCAATAAGAATACTTTTTTCCGGCAACTTCTCAGCTGCAATCTCAAAAGTCTTTTGGCCATCTCTGACCACTATCAGGCCGTCTTTTATCCGCTCAATCATTAAATGTCCTACCTGGCTGGATGGTCTAACCCAGCGAGGACCTTTACCTGGCTCGTCAATAAACGCCATTGACATTTCAGGACGTGCCTGGAAGAAACTGGTTCCAATAAGTGTAAATTGGGGCGTAACCGGCCCTCGCGGTGAAGGTTTAACTCCACCTGGGGGTATATTTTCTGTTTTCGGCTGAGGCGGATTTAAATAAAAAGCAAATAACTGAGCCTGCTTCACCAGCGGTGGGACTTCACTTTTACCTTTTCTGGCTTCATCAACCTTTGAACGATTGAACTCTTCTACTACGCCTGGCGATTTGAGAAGCTGTTCCATCTGCTCATTGTTGCGAACTCCAAAAAACACAGGAAATGTAAAAAGAATAACCGCTAAAACTGCCACTATAAAACCTGTTATCCGCAATGTCTTTACCATAAGCACTTCCCAAAAAGGGCTATATCCCCACAGGGCGGGGTACTACCCTTATTGTTGGACATTGCCGGCGGTTTTTAGTTCCTTCCAATGGCGGATTTTTTCCAAATATTTCTCTTCGTTTCCCGCGTATCCTGCGCTTCTTTCGGGCGTATGGCAATAAAGACAATCCGATTTCGGCTCGGTTGTCTTATCTAAACCCAAAGTTCGGTTGTGCTCTGAGCCGGGACCATGGCAGTTTTCGCAGCCCACATCCTTCAAATAACTTGTCTTCTTTTCCGATACAAAACCACTCTCGTAATCCATTCCCACAACGTGGCAGACAATACACTCCGGGTCATATTGGGAGCCGACCTTCACAAGCGTCTTATAAGCCTGGGCGTGAGGCTCTTGACTCCATAAGCGGTATTCGTACTGGTGACATTCTTTACAAGACTTTGAGCCTTCATACCTTAAGCCGTGCGGTAAAGCAAACCGCGGAAATTTTTCCAGAAGATCAGCTTCTTTAACAAGCTGTTGATAATCTCTATATAACCTGACAAGTGATGGGCCTGGTTTAAAATTTTCCACAACCGGTATAGAGTGAAGATTTAATTCCAATCTGTCCTTGCCTTCAGCGGAACTAATATTCAACGCACATACATATCTGCCGAAGCGTCCTGTCGTAAAAACCAAAGGCCTCTCATTCGGATCACTTATTATCCTCGGCTCATCGGAATCGGACGGACAAGCCACACAATCTACAACTCCCATTTCCACTATTGAAGAAATAAGGGCGTTATCAAACCTGCTTACAATAAGGATATTAACGCTTTTTTCCCCTGGCTCTTGGAGAAAGACTTCTTTAACCTGTTCTATTGGTGAGGTTTCCATGTCGAAAGTCAAAACGGTAACGGTGACATATTCTTCTTTTATTAAATATTGATTTGTAAATCTCGCTGCAATACTCTGGTTCTTGCAGTATGGGCTGATAAATCCAATAACTGGGTTCTCCAGCAATCCGAGATTCTGAGCTATTTCATAGTCCTTTTTGGACAGATTGACAATATCGTAATTGAGTAAGCCAAAGGCCTGAAGCATTACACTGAACTTAATCAGGTCCTGCTCGCTATCACCTTCCACGAGTGAGCCTGTATTTATAATCAACTTTCTTTGCCTGGGAATGCTGTTGAGCACTGCCCAGCGTCTGTCAAGGCCGCCAAGCTGTCCACCGCTACAGCCGCACGGTTTCAGTGCACCAAGCTCATAACCAGTTAGGAAAACCACAAAATCTGCTGTTTGAAACTGCCCCATCGGCGATTTTGGCTGTCTATCCGGTACACACGATGTCAACAACATCAGCACAGAAATACAAATTATCAATCGCATAATATTTAGGCACTAAGGTCACTTAGAACGTGGTTTTTTCCCATTAATAGTTGACTATTTTCTTTTTGAGTAGAAACCGCTGCAGGCAATTGACAGTTTCTCTCCCCCTTTTATTTGCACAAACAATATATCAGAAAATCTCATTTTATCTTCGGCATTAGGCGGTAATATTTCCAGCATAAACTGGAAACCATTTTGAATCTTATCCTGACTGAGAACCTTTATGAAACCCGCCTGGGATGATACCGATTCAATTTCAAAATCCTTACCATAATTATTGAATACCCAAATTTTCCTTTCTATGGGTTTTGCCGGCTCAGCATTGAAGGCGATTATCTGCGGCGGAGTAACTTTAAATTCCGACAGCGTATTAAACGGAATGATTATGCCGTTAGTTCCTGGATGAGTGAGGTCGATCTTGATAGTCCCGTCCGGGCATGCCTGTAGTTTATCCAAATCGACCTTTGGAGTGAGAATGAATCTTGTCGCTTCCATAGACGGATCAAAATCGGCAGTGATGCAATCACCCGTAGAAACGAAAGACTTTATTGAAAACGATTTGCCATCAATGCTGCTGAGGGTAATTTGGGGACAGCCAGAATCTTCATTTTTCAGCGTAAGCATCAGATTCTTCGGCTCAAAGTCGATTTTAAGTGTTATCTTCGCTGTTATTGTCAATTCAGTATTGGGCGATGTTTCATCGTTGCTAAACACATGCAGCTGCCTCTTCAGCACACCTGTTCCAAGACTTGAAGTATATTCCACTTTTATTGTTCCATTTTCACCCGGCTCACATTGCATCTTATCCAGCTTAGTTACGACGCCGCAGCATCCCTCGACTTTACTGATTTTCAACAAACCATTTCCGGTGTTTTTAAATTTAAGTTCCCCGGTATTCTTAGTATTCGGCCCCACTTCGTTAAAATCGTAAGATAACTTTTCAAAAGTAATTTTAGGACCACCTTTGGCAGCTTCTCCTTTAACTTCGATTTTTTCCGGACCAGCTTTTTGTTCCGGGGCTTTCTTCAACGCACCTTCAGACGCTGAAGGTATCTTGGTCGTTTGTCTCTGACAGCTAACCTGTAATAATAGAACAAGACAAATAAAAATTGCAGTCAGGTAATTTCTCTTCATATCTTCACCTCTTAGCTTGATTACAATTGCTTCTCAACCTATTAACGGACAAAGATACTGATAGCTTATGAAGCTACGCAGCTCGCAGGGTTTGTGTTCAAATCCGCCGCAGGCGGACAAGTTTCAAAGCCTATTCTATAGAAAATAGGCCTTTAGGATATACTCTTCGAGCATTCTCTGTGTGTTAAAAAATGAGCCATTTAGTGCCAGCGCGCTCTTCATAATACCCAAATAGGCTTTTTTTTCATTGTAGAACATCGGCAAGATTACATTTTCAAGTTTATCATAGAGAGTTTGGGCATCTTTTGCGCTATCTTGACTATTCTTTTCTTCGCTGAATCGTTCGAGAGTTTTGGCCGAGTCCGGATCGGCTATAGCCCAGCCGGTCAGGCCTTCAACGCATCCTTCTATCCACCAGCCGTCTAAAACACTCAATGAAGGTACAGCGTTAAGAGCTGCCTTCATCCCGCTTGTTCCGGAGGCTTCGTGAGGCGGCTGTGGCGTATTAAGCCAGAGGTCAACTCCAGGTATAAGTATCTTTGCAGTATCAATGTTGTAGTTTGGCAGATAAACCAGCTTTATATCCGGCTGTAGAAGCTGTTTTGCCCTGAAAATTTTTCTGATAATTTCTTTACCATCCTGGTCTTTTGGATGGGCCTTGCCTGCGAACACTAAGTGAAATCTGCCGGCCTTTGAGGCCATTTTTTTTAGTCTTTCTATATCATAAAATAATAAATCCGCCCTTTTGTATGCAGCAGCACGACGCGCAAAACCTATCGTGAAAATATCTAAATCCATTTCTGTATTGGTCTGCCGCCTAATGTATTCGAACAATCGGCGTTTTGCTTCTGTATGAGCATTCCATATATCATCCTCGGGCAAATTCAGGGCATATCGAAGGCTGAAATTATTCTCGCGCCAACTTGGTATATGCTTGTCGAGAACATCAACGAACGGTTTTGATACCCATGTAGCGGCATGTACGCCGTTGGTAATAGAATCAATTACATAAGAGCCGAACATCTGTCTGGAGACCCGTCCATGCTCTCTGGAAACTCCATTTATATAGTGGCTCAAATGCAATCCCAAATAAGTCATATTCAGCACATTTGGGTCACAGCAGATCTCATTTTCCATTTCTAAGACTTTGCGTTTACCTAAAACCTGACGCACTAAATCCATCGGGAACTGATCTTGCCCGGCCGGCACCGGCGTATGAGTGGTAAAAACACATTTTGCCCTGACTGCCTCGATATGATCGGCGGAAATCGAATCACTGCCGGTTTTTTCTACTTCTTCGGCCAGCAATTCAAAAGCAAGTAAAGCAGCGTGTCCCTCGTTCATGTGGAATCGTGATATGTTATTATAGCCTAAACTGCGCAGCATCCGAACGCCGCCTATTCCCAATATTACTTCCTGGCAAAGCCTATATCGCTGGTCGCCACCATAAAGATAGTGACACAGCTGTCTGTCGTAGAGACTGTTTTCCTGCAGGTCGGTGTCCAGGAAAAATACCGGCACTTCATATCCTGTGATTCCGGGTACTCGATACTTCCAGGTCTGTACCTGAACGTTTCTGCCTTCAAGAACAACTGTAATCCTGTTATTCAGTGGCTGCATAAAATTGCTTACATTCCAGCTCTCCGGCTGCTCGCTTTGCCGGCCGTCATAATCCAATCTTTGAAAAAAATAACCTCTTCTTGCCAGCAGAGTTACTCCCACCGTTGGCACCTTCATATCAGAGGATGAGCGAATTGTATCGGCAGCCAATATGCCAAGACCTCCACTATATGTCGGTATGCGGGGGTCTAATCCCATTTCCATGGAAAAATATGCTATTTTTCTATCATCCGCCATCGTTATAAAAGACTCCCAATTCGTGATTGGTGGATCGTGGTTCGTGATTCGATTCACTATCCACTATCCATTACCTACCGGAGCGACACAATAAATGTAAATCAGCGGCTCATCGCCGGTATTTTTAACATCGTGAACGGTATTAGGTGGTATATAACAAACTTTGCTCTCTCCTACACGGAAATTTTCTTTTTCCCCAATTAATAATAGTCCCCGCCCAGAAAGGAAAACAAGCACTTCCTCGTTGTTTTTAGTGCTATGCCGGCCGCAGCTCTTGCCGGGCTGCAAATATACCCTGCCGGAGCGCATTCCACAGGTTTGCGGCTGGCCATCCAAAAGCTTTTGATATTCAGGATTC
The DNA here is from genome assembly GCA_964538525.1 of uncultured Pirellulales bacterium. Lineage (GTDB taxonomy): Bacteria > Planctomycetota > Phycisphaerae > Sedimentisphaerales > Anaerobacaceae > CAZIED01. The sequence continues at coordinate 9,072 of CAZIED010000083.1, forward strand.
TCACTTAAATCTATTACCAGTGCTTTTTCCATCAATGCTTTACTGTCTTCCCAAAAGAATTTTCGTCTATTGAGCCAACATATTTAGAGAATTTATCGCTATCTGTCAATTTTTTTTCTTGACTTGGTAACACGCTCATAATATTCTTATGCGCAGTAATACTAAATATAGAATCGTATGCGCTATTTTAAAATTAATTTTTAATTTGGTTTTGGAGGAAAAAATCATGAAAAAGTTAGTTATTTCAACAGCCGTATTAGCATTGGCAATCGGTTCTATCGTTAAGGCAGAAACCACCGTAGCCCAGATAACTCATTCTCAGTTCCAGGCAGTGAACGATACCGGAGA
>CAZIED010000084.1:0-4441 GCA_964538525.1 uncultured Pirellulales bacterium
GAACTTTTCGCTCGGCCTCATAATGACCCGGTTATTCGGATAGGCTCTAAATGTACTTGGGGTGGATGTTGTATTTTTTAATTTTATAACCGAGGATACGTTCGGTGATACCCAGGTCTTGAGCAGCTTTGCGTTGCTGGCCGCCGCCCTTCTTCAGCGCATCGACAATAAGCTCCTTCTCGGTGTTTTCAACTATTTCGATTAGCGACCTTTTAGCGACTGTTTCCGTCTTTTTAATCATCTGCAAAGAGGGCGGCAGGTGCTCGGACCGAATAACATCTCCGTCACATAACAAAACCGCTCTTTCAATACAGTTCTCCAGCTCTCTTACGTTTCCCGGCCAATGGTATCTGGTGAGCATCTCAATAGCAGGTGTGGAAATCCTCGTGATACGTTTATTATTTTCGGCAGCAAATTTCTCAAGGAAGCAATCCGCCAGCAGCATGATGTCATCTTTGCGTTCCCGCAACGGCGGCAGATAGATAGGAAAAACGTTGATTCGATAATAAAGGTCTTCACGAAAGAGGCTTTTGGTTATCTGCTCTTCGAGATTTTTATTGGTCGCAACGATAATCCTTACATTAGCTTTTATTGTCTCCGTCCCACCGAGCCTTTCAAACTCCTTGAACTGGATAACGCGAAGGAGCTTGACCTGCAGACTCGGCGGAAAATCTCCGATCTCATCCAGAAAGATTGTTCCCCCGTGTGCCCTTTCGAACCTGCCCAGCTTTCTATCGGTAGCTCCGGTAAAAGAGCCTTTTTCATGTCCGAAAAGCTCACTTTCAAGAAGCGTCTCCGGCAATGCGGTACAGTTCACTTTTATGAAAGGCTTGTTTGTTCTGGGGCTGTTATAATGAATCGCATGTGCCACAAGGTCTTTGCCGGTTCCGCTTTCGCCGCGGATAAGCACGGTGGCATTACTGTCGGCTACCTGCTCAATAAGCCTATAGAGCTCCTGCATTGCATTACTGCTTCCAACCATATTGTGTATGTTGAATCGAGCCTTTAGCTCCTGTCGCAGACGAACATTTTCATCCTGCAATTGCTTTCGGTCCGATTCCACCAATTTATTTAGCTTTACCGCCTGGGCAACCATCGTGGCAATAACGTTCAACAGTCGAACGTTATCCTGAAAATCATCCTTGCTGCCGACCTGCTTATCGACGCTCAGAGCACCGATAGTTTTACCCTCCAGCTTGATGGGGACACAGAAAAAGGCAATTCTTTCCCCGTTTGCCGATCTTCTGGACCCTGTTTTGTGCAGAAAGCGCGGGTCTTTGGAAATATCTGGAACGACAATCTCTTTGCCGCTTTGGACCACTATCCCCGTTATGCCTTCGCCGATCTTGTAACTGCCCAATTTTTTCGAGCGTTCGCTAATGCCGTGTGCCATTTTAATATTTATCGTCTCGGTATCCTGGTCGAGCAGAGTAATAGTTCCTCTACGCAATTTCAGGTGCGTATCTAAAGATTTGAATATGGACTTGAGCGTCTCTTCCAGGTAGAGCGAATTAGCAAAGGCCTTTGATATATCGCTTAACAGTTGAACTTCTTTTGCCAGTTTTGGCTTCATATATTTTTTTATTGTTCATTGTTTGTAGTTCGGTGTTAGTTGTTCTTTTCTGAACCTTGAACTCTGAACCCGATTGGCCGCAAAAAAATGATTAATGATGATTGATTAATGATTAATCATTTATCCTTAATCATTAATCATTATAAATCTGGACAGTTACGAATTACAAGGCCGCTGCCTCTTCAGAAGGAGGCGCTTCTTTTTGGGCTTTTTTGGACTTTTTCGGTTTCTTTGGCTCTTTCGGTTTTTTGGGTTTTTGGGGTTTCTTCGGCCCTGTAGCAATACCGCCGACGGCCATAAAACCAACGCCAAAAATCACCCCTGCCGCGACCAATAATCCACCCATAATATATAAAGGTAGATTAGGCGTCTGTACTGCGCCAAGAATTGCAGGGGTAACGTTTTTAATCCCTGACACAGTGACAACCGCCGCATAAACTATAGCCAATAGTGGCAAAAACAGCATAATCCCAAGCGCCTTGCTCAAGGCATCAAGCTGCGCTTCCACAAACGGCTGGGCCGAGACAGCCGATGTTTCTACTATCAGTGCGGGGCCTGCCAATACCTCTTCCGGCAGCTCGCCACCTGCGGATTCCGTCTCAGCAGCTATCTGCTCCGCAGTTGCGGCTTCTGCCTGACCGGCTCCTTCTTCGCCGCCCTCTGCGGTGTAGATTTCGTCAAGAACACCACCCAAGGAAGTATCATCCGCCTGTAATGAAAGGTCTAATAGACCCGATCCGCTGCCGAAAGCGTCAAGCTCGACGTTTTCCTCGGCCTCTTCCAGCGAAATTTCACCCGTAGAACCCGATACTGCGGTTGTACCCGTTGTACCAGGTGCGACCGTTGTCTCTGCCATTGTATCATCTGTCAGTTGATAATCATGGTCAGTTTCTCCCAGCACAGTGGTTCCCTCGACGGTAAGAGCAGTATCAGCGCTAGTCAGCTCGCTCTCCTCTGCCGGAATGGTGGTTTCCGGTACCAATGAAATCTCTTCTTCCGGCCCTTCTTGTTGTTCTGCTGGAAGCTCCGCAGTTTTTTCCATTTCCGGCTCTGCTGTTTGCTCCGGTTCAAGCACTTCTTGCGGCTCCACGAACTGCTCTAAGGAGGCATCTTCTTTTTCGGTCTCTACGGCGCTAGTTTCAAGCATTAGCTCTTCGACCTCATCGATTTTAAATAGTAATTTTGAGCCGTCACGAAACTCACGTAACTTACCCTGCTTGGCTAATTCTTTTACTTCATCCTGCGTTTTTTGGAGTTTCCCGGCCGCTTCTTTTAATGAATAAAACATGCCAGCCATTACATTTATCTCCTACAGCATTTAGCCGTCGCCGGTGCGGCGACGACCGAGCTTTCAATTTCGATAATTGAATTTTACCTTATATAAGCCGGAAATGCAAATCTTTTTTAATAGAGAACAACATAAGTCTATGTTTCAAAGCAAGTTCTAAGCATCTCAGGGCCGAAAATACAATTTTGTTGCAATGCCGGCATACTTTCTTTAGGATATTCTATAAGCCAACCATGTTTTTTTCGGGGTGTAGCTCAGTTTGGCTTAGAGCGTCTGCTTTGGGAGCAGAAGGTCGCTGGTTCAAATCCAGTCACCCCGATTCATTCAATCTATCAGGAATCAATGGTCGGTGGACATTTCTCGTGGCCCCAAGAGGGATAATCTCAGTCCTCTTTCGTCTGCCATCTGCCAACCGTATGCTTTCGCTTTTCTCCATACGTTAACGTTTCGTTCAATGAACCTGAACGGAAGCCCTGCAAATCCAACGTCACGAACTTAAAACCTAACGATTTTATCTTTTCAACAATTTGCCGGCGGAGCGGCTCGGCTGTAACTTTTGCTATGTCCTGCGGCTCGACTTCTATGCAAGCAATAGTATCGTGATGGCGAACTCGCAATTCAGAAAATCCAAGACTTCGCAGAAAGTCCTCCGCTTCGTCGATTTGTTTCAGGCGCTCTTCTGTCACCTCAAGGCCATAAGCGATTCTTGACGCCAGACACGGCGAAGATGGTAAGTCTGCGGTGGGCAGGCCCATTTCCCTGCTTAACTGACGAATCTCATTTTTCGTGAGCTTAGCTTCAGCTAACGGCGAGTGGATGCCAAAGATTTTCATAGCCCGATTGCCCGGGCGAAAATCGTCGAGGTCGTCATAGTTGGTGCCGAAGATAACGTGCTTAAAATCCTGCTTTTGGGCTATATCCAGTAAAACTCTGCAAAGATGTGATTTGCAGTGGAAGCAGCGGTCGGCTTTATTGACGGTAAAGTTTGGATTAGAAAGCTCATCAGTCTCGATGGTTACCAGTGTCACGCCGATACTTTTTGCAACTTTGGCTGCTATGTCAAGCTGTCTTTTTGGCTCTATCGGACCAACACTTATACAAGCCAGGACATTTTCTGCTCCGAGCGTATCCACAGCCACCTTTAAAAGAAATGTGCTATCCACACCGCCGGAGTATGCGACAACAGCTTTTCCCAGTTGTCTTAAAATATTCTGTAGCGAATCATATCTATCTTGCACTGCCATAAAAATATTACGTTTGCGACTGTGGTATAGCTCGCTGGAGAAGCTCATTTAGTCCAAGCTTTACTGCCCACCGATTTAAATACTCAAAATCGAGATTTTTCCCCTGCACAGTCAAGACACCCAATATATCCGACCACTGGTGTTCTGATATGCAACCGGCCTGGTTATACCACCGAAGTTTTAAGAGGATAATATCTTCGGGTGAAACAAAGGAAAATGGTTTTTCAAGTAAATCTCCGAGGTTCATCTTTCTGCTTCTTGCCAGCATCTGTTTTTCAAAATCATTATCCGCCGGAACGAAGATATCGATTTTGAAAGAGGTCTCGAAATGGATAA
>CAZIED010000084.1:4541-9284 GCA_964538525.1 uncultured Pirellulales bacterium
CTTCGGTAGCCGACGGATTTAGCATTCTTATACCGGCCATTGCAAGAATCCGGCCCATCTCGCAGGCGTCAAACACGAGCCTTATTTTTTTTGCAGGCGACATGCCGCGATACAATTCATATTGGATTTCGCGTATTTCTTTTGGCGTATCATTTATGGTCATTGTATGCAAAGCCCTCTATAACCAAAAAAGCTGGGCTGTATTTGGACACAGCCGATGGAGGGACTCGGACCCTCAACCCCGGCTTTACGAAAGCCGTGCTCTACCATTGAGCTACATCGGCTGAACAAACGACATCATACCAAATCGATGGGCGATGTGCAATGTATCGCCCGATTAATAATCGAGCAAGTATTTGCTTGCAAAGTGCTGATAATTACCTATAATTGAATATCTTAAGCAGATGATCAAAAAGTAAAAAGTAGTTTATTTAATTTGTTGGAGTCAATGAGCTTACGATGGCTAAGAATGAAACCAAAAAAGGAATAGACAGACGCAGCTTTCTGCGCTCCGGGGTGGCGGCAGGGGCAGGTTTGGTTCTTTCGCCGAAAGTTTTGGCATCTGCTTCTGGTGGAGCAGCCGCAAAAAAAGCAGATGAGATAAATGTGGCTCTGCTCGGCGCAGGAGCACAGGGCCAGGTCCTGATGACCGCATGTCTAAAAATACCCGGCATCCGCTTTAAGGCCGTTTGTGATATCTGGCAGGCTTATAATCAGGGGCGTGTATCGCGGCTGCTTGCGAGGTACGGCCATAAAAATAACGCTTATGTTGACTACGGGGAAATGTTAGACAAGGAAAAAAGCCTCGACGCAGTGATTATCGCCACGCCCGATTTTTGGCATGCCGAGCATACTATTGCCTGTTTCAAGGCGGGGCTGCACGTCTATTGCGAAAAAGAGATGTCCAATACCCTTGAAGGTGCCCGCAAGATGGTCGAGGCAGCCAGGCAGTCCGGCAAGCTCCTGCAGATAGGCCACCAACGCCGCAGCAATCCGCGTTATATCCACTGCTATGAAAAACTCATCAAAGAGGCAAAACTGTTAGGGCGGATCACTACTATAAACGGCCAATGGAATAGAAGTAAAACAGCCTGTATAGACCTCGGCTGGCCTGAAAAGTCTGAGATTAATCAGGCCACGCTTGAAAAATATGGATTTAAGTCGATGCAGCAGTTTATGAACTGGCGCTGGTACAAAGGATTAGGGGGCGGTCCAATTGTTGACCTCGGCTCACACCAAATCGACATCTATAGCTGGTTCCTCGGCGCAAATCCGAAATCCGTAATCGCCACCGGTGGCCTTGACTACTGGAAAGACCTGGGACGGCAGTGGTACGACAACGTCCTGACCATTTACGAATACGAAACAAAAGAGGGGACCGTCCGTGCATTTTATCAAACAATAACAACAAACAGCAGAGGCGGCTACTACGAGGCCTTTATGGGGGACGAGGGGATGATAAATATCTCCGAGGCCGCCGGAAAGTGGGACGGCATTTATCGTGAGAGCTGGCTGCCGTCCGAAAAATGGGAACCGTGGGTCAAAAAGGGCCACATCAAGGGACCTATCGTGGAAGAAACAAAGCCTGCTGAAACAACCGCCGTTCTGGATTTACGTGCATCCGAGCCTCCGCCCAAGTATGAATTACCGGTGAAGATGGATAAGCCTTACCATCAGCCGCATCTTGAAAACTTTTTTGATGCAATCCGTGGAAAAGCAAAACTAAACTGCCCCGTCGAGGTCGGATACGAAACTGCTGTTACGGTACTAAAGGCTAATGAAGCGGTGGAAGCCGGCCGCAGACTCGAGTTTAAGCCAGACGAATTCAAAATATAACTTGATACTCGATACTGGATACTCGATACTCGTCGAGAATCAAGTATCAAGAGTCAAGCATCGAGGCAAAGGATTGATAGTACGTTGAAAAAGGGATTTTGGGCATTTCTAACCTTTTTTTTACTGGTGGTTATACTTATCCGAACCGATGCCGCCAGCACCACCAGCACGCTTCTTGGCGACGAGAGCGATGGCAGCCGAGCACAGCCGAATCACCTTATAGAGCTATACCCTGAACAAATCGACCCTAATTCCTTTGAACCGGTAAAAGGCGAAAAGATTAATCCCAACATTGATGAAAGCAAGAAGGTCCTTCTGCCGTTTTCCACAAAGTGGACCTGCGGCGAATGTCACAGCTATAACATCATCAGCAAAGGCTGGCACTTTAATGCCGCCGAGCCCAATGTCTCCCCCGGACGGCCGGGCCAGCCGTGGATATACTTTGACGCGCGTCTGGCCACGCAAATTCCGCTTTCACACCGCCCCTGGCCGGGGACTTTTAAGCCCGCACAGGTGGGTTTGAAAGACCGCAATTTCGTGATGATTTTCGGCAGAGAGATGCCAGGCGGCGGCGTGGGAGAGCTTAACGCCGAGGACACAGAACAGAAGATGCGCCAGTACATCTCCGGCAGGCTGGAAATCAACTGCTTGGCCTGTCACAACGCCGATCCCGGCCAGGACCAGGGCGGAACCAACGGCTACGCCGTGCAGGCGTCACGCGGCAATTTCCGCTGGGCAGCCGCCGGCGCCTCCGGCCTTGCCTCGGTGACAGGTTCAGCCGAAGACATGCCCGACATGTATGACCCGTTCGACCCGTTTAAAGTACAATCAGCCAGGCAGGGACAGAAATCCCCTCCCGTTGTCACCTACCGCAAACCTGCCTTCGACAGTGACAACAAAGTGCTTTTCAATATTGTCAGAGAAGTTCCTCCCAAACGGTGCTACTACTGCCATTCTAATTTGTATTTAAGCGACAACGAAAAAGCTCAAAAATGGATTTCAGACGAAGATGTGCATTTAAAGGCAGGCCTGACTTGTGTTGATTGTCACCGTAACGGTCTTGACCATAACATACTCCGTGGGTACGCAGAAGAAAGTTTAGTGTCACAAAATCCGCTGGCTGCAACAAGCACATGCGAAGGATGTCACCTATCCGAGGGCGAAAATAAACCGGTTACCGGTCGGCCTGCCTTCGCCGAAACGCTTCGTGCAGGCAGGCTCGGCGCACCGGTGCCGAAACATCCCGGCATACCGACGACCCACTTTGAAAAACTCTCCTGCACCGCCTGTCACAGCGGGCCGTGGCCGGGCAAAGAAGCTGCTCATGCCAAGACTTCACGTGCCCACCGTCTGGGGACACCAAACGTAAATAAGTCCGACGAGGTGCTTCCGCACATTATCGCGCCAGTTTTTGCAAAGCAGCAGTCAAAAATTGCTCCACATAAGCTGATTTGGCCTGCCTTCTGGGCAACACAAAAAGGCCAAGAGATAAGACCTGTTAGCCTCGATATTGTCAAGCAGACCGTCGGCGAAGTATTTGCAAAGATAGAGCTTCCACAAACCGGTGACTGGCCGGCTCTGAGCGAAGAAAATATCGCTGCGGCTCTTGCGACACTTGCAAAAACCGTCCAAGGAAAAGTCGTATATATCGCCGGCGGCAATCTTTACAGCCTCAACGAAAAAGGTGCTCTTCAAAAGCAGCAAGGGCATCCGGCGGCTCAGCCTTATCTGTGGCCGATAGCGCATGACGTAAGACCCGCCGCTCAATCACTTGGTGCGAGGAATTGCCAGGATTGCCATGCAACAGATGCATCTTTCTTTTTTGGAAATGTCACTGTTGATTCACCTATCGCTTCGGCGCGAAACTCCGTAAAGAAAATGGTTGAATTTGAAGGTCTTAATGCTTTCTATGCGTGGGCGTTTGCCTTTTCTTTTGTATTTCGTCCGTGGCTAAAAATTATTGCACTTTGCTCTTGCGTGATCCTGGCGGCGATTTTATTGCTGTATGGTTTGAAAGCTTTAGCTTATGTCACAAAGGTATTAAACGGTGAAGACCGGATTGGAAATTCTAAATTCTAAACTCGAAATTCTAAATTAACGAATGTTCCGTACAATATCCATAACATGTTTATTGATTACTTTCGGCGGTATCTTAATTCACTGGATTATTTACCGGACTAAAGGCAAAAAACAAGACTCAAGACTCAAGACTCAAGACTCGAAAGCTATCCACAAGAAATTTGGCGGGCTTGGGTCTTGGGTCTTTGGTCTTGGGTCTTTTTTGGTATTTTTATTTACCTCGCTTTTCATACCGCAAAAGTTAAGTTTAGCAGGCGCTTTCAGGAAGCTCGTTCACCTATTGGCTTTGCTTTGCTTTGCAATATTATTCATCACAGGCTTTTACTCCAAAATTATTCATGGAACAACTATTTCCGGCTATTGGCTGATGGTACATGCCACAGCCGCTCCGGTTTTTGCTGTTTGTGTAGCGATATTAGCCTGTTTTTGGGCTAACAACTGCCGGCTTAATAAAAACTATTGGCCGTGGCTGCAACGAATTCTTCAGCGAGAAGCTATAAATAAAGAGGTCCCACAGAAGCATGAGCTTGCACAAAAGTTGAGCTTTTGGCTGATTATCGTCCTGGCCCTGCCTTTAATCTTGTCGATTATTTTGAGCATGTTCCCATTTTTCGGGACTTACTGGCAGGGATTTCTTGCGGATACGCATCGCTACGCCGCCGTATTTTTTTCCCTTGCAGTAATCGTCCATACGTACCTTTTAATTCTTATCTATGCCAAGGGTCCCCGCTTTGCGGGAACCAAAAAAATGACCTAAATGCTCGGCCTTAAATAGTCAATGTGCTTTGTAGAAATGACTCATTGTCATTTCGACCGGAGCGATGCGTT
>CAZIED010000085.1:0-9219 GCA_964538525.1 uncultured Pirellulales bacterium
CTCCCATATAGTCAAATCCGGCAGTCTCACAGAATTTTATAATCTCAGTTCTAATAGGAATGACTTTATACCGTCCGTAATAGACAGACCTGGCAAATTGGTCACCGATGTTAATACACAATCGGCAGCCCTTCTTTAGCACTCGGTGGCACTCGTTCCAGACAAGATTTAGATTATTGATGTAATCCTCATATCTGTCGTCAAATCCTATTTGATTGCCGTTGCCATAATCTTTAAGCTGCCAATATGGAGGTGATGTAATAACCAAATGGACGGATTCATAAGAGATTTCCGCCATATTTCTGGAATCACCAATGATTATCTTATGACTTGTTATCATTTGGTCATCTAAATTTTTCAGTGCCTGTTTTATGAACTTTTGGTTCTAATGATATTACCAACCATGTAAGTTATACATTCTATAGAAAACCTGTGTCAAGAATCCACATAATTAACCACGCGGTTTCATTCAACGGGTCGCTTATTTGGAATAAATTCTTGACAGAGGTGTGGAAAATCAATAAATTATCGTTTCTGTGTTTTATGAAACGATTAAGTTTTAGTAAGCCAAATTTACGATTTTTTAACAGAAGGAGATTTACAGATGGCAGTAAAAGTAGCGATTAACGGCTTCGGCCGAATCGGCCGATTAGTGCTGCGGGTCATGGCGCAGCAGCCGAAACGGTTCGAAGTCATGGCGATTAATGACCTTTTCAACGCGGATATGCTGGCTTATATGTTTAAGTATGACTCCACCCAGGGTAAATATAAAGGCAAGGTGGAGGTAAAAGACAATGCTATTGTGATTGACGGTCGCGTAATACCAATCCTTAATGAAAAGGACCCGTCCAAGCTGCCGTGGGGCAAGATGAAAGTGGATGTAGTGTTGGAATCCACGGGCAAATTCACAACCCGCGCTGCCGAAGGCAAGGCTGGTTATGATACGCACCTGACGGCGGGTGCAAAGCGAGTGCTGTTGTCGGCCCCAGCCAAAGATAAGCCGGATGCTACGATTGTGCTCGGTGTCAATGATGACCAGCTCAGGGCCAGCATGAAGTGTGTGTCCAACGCCTCATGCACCACCAACTCACTGGCACCGGCCTGCAAAGTCCTGCATGAAAAGATAGGCATCGTCAAGGGACTGATGACGACCATCCATGCCTACACTAATGACCAGGCGATCCTGGATATGCCCTATAAAGATAAACGTCGCGGCCGAGCGGCTGCACTTAATACCGTGCCCTCTACCACGGGCGCTGCCAAGGCCCTCGGTGAGGTGATTCCTTCATTAAAGGGGAAGCTCCACGGTTACGCCCTGCGGGTGCCGGTACCGGTCGGCTCGATTACTGACCTTACATTCCTGGCTGCTCGCAAGACCACCGTTGAGGAGATAAATGAAGCGATGCGCTCTGCCGCCGAAGGTCCGATGAAGGGGATAATCGAGTACGTAAATGAGCCGATAGTCAGCAGCGATGTAATTGGTAATCCTTCCAGCTCTATCTTTGACTCCTCCAACACAATGGTGCTGGACGGCGATATGGTTAAGGTGACTATGTGGTATGACAACGAGTGGGCTTATTCCTGCCGAAGTGCAGACCTTATTGAAAGGCTGGCTAAGTTGTAATTGAGTTCATTGTTCGTAGTTCATAGTTCGTAATCTATGAACAATGAACTCTGAACTATGAACTACCAACTATACAGGAAACTACTATGGCTAAAAAAACCGTTGCTGATATCGACGTGAAGGGTAAAAAGGTTTTGATGCGCTGCGATTTTAACGTGCCCTTGGATGATAATTCAAATATTACCAGTGATGACCGAATCGTTAAGGCACTTCCTGCAATAAAGAACATCCTCGAACGTGGCGGGGCGTTGATTCTAATGAGTCATCTTGGCAGGACTGAAGGACAGAGGGATGAGAAATTTTCTCTGACCCCCGTGGCAAAAAGGCTCTCAGAATTGTTGGGTAAGAAAGTGGTTTTTGCCAACGATTGCATCGGGCCAGACGTCAAGGCAAAGGCTAAATCGCTTAAAAGCGGTGAATGTCTGCTGTTAGAGAACCTTCGATTCCATAAGGAAGAAACGATAAAAGACAAAGCCGCCAAGGAGGATGCCCAACTGCGTAAGGCCAAAGACAACTTTGCACAACAGCTTGCCGACCTGGCGGATATATATGTTGATGATGCATTCGGCACCGCTCATAGGGATAATGCCTCGATGTACACCGTGCCTCAGGTAATGAAAGGTAAACCTCGGGTCACCGGTTTCCTGATGGAAAAGGAGCTAAAATTTCTGGGCGATACTATCAGTAATCCCGAAAGACCATTTGTCGCGATTTTAGGTGGAGCAAAGGTTTCAGATAAAATCGCTGTGATTGAGAATCTGTTGGATAAGGTTGAATGTATTTTGATCGGTGGGGCGATGGCCTATACGTTCTTCAAGGCTCGTGGCCAGGCCGTCGGCAAGAGCTTGTGTGAGGACGATTTTCTCGATAAGGCTACAGAGATTCTCCAACGGGCAAAAGGTGTTGGCTGCGAAGTGGTTTTGCCGGTAGATACAGTGATTGCCAAAGAATTTAAGGCTGGTGCCAAAAATAAAGTTGTCACCGGTGACATTGAAAAAGACTGGCAGGGTATGGATATTGGCCCACAGACAAGAAAACTTTTTGCCAAGAAGCTATTCGGCGCAAAAACCATTGTTTGGAATGGTCCGATGGGTGTGTTTGAGCTGCCGCCTTTCGATGAAGGGACAAAATCAGTGGCGTTAGCGGTGGCAGAAGCCACTGATAAAGGAGCTCGCAGCGTAATCGGCGGTGGTGACAGTGCCAGCGCCGTCGAAAAGCTCGGTTTGCAGGACAGAATTACCCATATTTCAACCGGCGGCGGGGCGTCACTTGAGCTATTAGAGGGCAAAAAGTTCAAAGCCATCGAAATCCTCGATGAAAAATAGAGAAAAGAATACAGAATACAGTAGTCAGAACAAGAAGCCGCCGGTTTTGCCGACGGTTTTTTGTTTTTGGACATTCAGTTACTTCCCTCTGGAATTGGAACTACGCCACGACAAGCAGGCGGGTAAAATCCGGTTGAGTTTGAAAAGAAACAAAGATATAATTTTCCTGTAAAAGAGTACAGAAGACAGAATACAAGAGACAGAAGAAAATCAGAAATCAAAGTGCAAATATAAAAATGACAAATAAAAAATCAAATTCGAGAAAGGTAATTGAATCTGGTTAAGCTATCCCGGTCACAGAAGAAATCCGAATTTATCTTACTTTAAAAAAAATTGCGACCCGGATATTTGGTTAGAGGCGACGAATGGAAAAGGCAATAATTGTAAAACTTCATAAAGATTTTGAGCAGAGCGTTTATAAAGAAGAAAATACGGGGATGGAGTTCTGGCTCGCAAGAGATTTGCAGAATCTGCTCGGTTATTCGCAATGGCGGAGCTTCGAATCGGTTATCGACAAAGCAATGGTTGCCTGCAGGAATGCAGGACAGAATCCAGACGACCATTTTGCGCGCACGCGCAAAATGGTTGACCTCGGCTCCGGGGCAAAACGAGAAATTGAAGATATAGCCCTTACCAGATACGCCTGCTATCTGATTGCCCAGAATGGAGACCCATCAAAAGACCCAATAGCCTTTGCCCAGACATATTTTGCCATTCAGACCCGTAAACAGGAAATCATCGAACAGAGAATCGCGGAAATTGAGCGGTTCAACGCCAGGAAAAAACTTGCTTTATCCGAAAAAGAATTGTCCGGCATTATTTATGAAAGACTGCAGGATGAGCAAAGTTTCGCGCGAATAAGAAGCAAAGGCGATACGGCATTGTTCGGTAAAACAACCGGAGAAATGAAAGACCGGCTTAATATCCCACAATCAAGAGCGCTTGCGGATTTTCTGCCGACAATCACCATAAAAGCAAAGGATTTCGCCAACGAAATAACTAATTTCAATATCAAACGCGATAATCTGCAGACGGAAGCAAAAGTTACAAGAGAACATGTTAAAAACAATCAGGAAGTAAGAAAACTCCTTATCAAACGAAATATAAAGCCGGAAGAATTGCCGCCGGCAGAAGATATAAAAAAGGTAGAAAGAAAACTTATCGCCGAACAAAAAAGATTGAACAAAGCAGAACCATTAGATTGAATAGTTGTACAAGTGAAAGCAGAAACGAGTAGAAAATTACCTACAATAAAGATGAAAAAATTTAAAAGCAATAGGTACTTGTTGGATAATAAAAGGTTTGAAGCGTTGCAGCAGCAGAAAAAACGATGGCTTAGGAATCTATCCTGGAAGAAAGCTATACAGCTTGAGGAGGGTTTGATTTCATCTGCACTTATCTGGGAATGGCGCAGGAATTTCTTTAAGGATAATCCATTATGCCTAAAAAAAAGCTTGGGCAAGAATAAAAAGCATGAGAATTTTATTAGAAGAAGTCTATAAAAAGGTGGTAACCTTTCTAAATAGGGGAAAATACAAGTATCTGATAATCGGAGGCATTGCAGCTGGGACTCTGGGTGAGCCGAGAGTTACAGGGGACGTTGACGTTGATATAGAGCTTGCCGAGGAGAACATCATTGACTTTTTAGATAAGGCTAAAGAGGAGGGATTTAAGGTTCACAAAGAAAAGTGCGTTAAAACAACAAAGCAAACGGGAACTTTTCAGATAAATTATGGAGATTTTCACATCGATTTTATTATTGCCTCAACTGATTTTGAAAATCAGGCATTTGAAAGGAGAAAGATAATCAGGTTATACGGCATAAAGGCGTTCTTTCCTACTCCAGAGGATTTGATTCTGCTTAAGATTATCCCGGGCCGAGATAAGGACCTTCTCGATGCAAAGAGTATCGTTTTGCGCCATAAGGGGAAGCTCGATACGCGGTATCTTAAGACATGGGCAACGAAACTCTGCGATGAGGCCCAGGATATGAGAATATGGAAAGCTTTGAAAGATCTGCTAAAGGATCGAAGATGAAACTGCCAAAAGCAGGGACAATTGAGATTGCACCATCGATATTGAGCGCTGATTTTGCACGGCTGGCTGACGAGATTGCTGTAATTGAGTCTGCCGGCGTAAAGATAGTGCATCTGGACGTTATGGATGGTCACTTTGTGCCGAATATTACCATTGGCCCGCCGGTGATTGCCAAGCTTCGTAAATACAGTAGTCTGGTTTTTGACAGCCATTTGATGATAAGCGATCCGGGAAAATATGCTGAGCGTTTTGTTGAGGCTGGTGCCAACCATGTGACTTTTCATGTAGAAGCATCCGATGAGCCGCAAAGGATTATTGATAGATTACACGAGCTTGGGGCAACTGCTGGAATATGCTTGAATCCGGACACACCTGTGGATAAGATTGAGGGTATTGCCCCTCTTTGTGATATGGTTTTAGTAATGACGGTGCATCCGGGTTTTGGTGCCCAAAAGTTTATGCTGGAGGCGGCGAAGAAAATTGTCCGTGTCAGAGAAATTGTCGGCCCTGAAATCCGAATCGAAGTTGATGGTGGAATAGACCCCCAGACTGCGCCGGTTGTGGTTTCTTATGGGGCTGATACGCTTGTAGCGGGCAACGCCATATTTTCAAAACCCGACCGTGTAGCAGCGGTGAATGCTATTCGAGAGGCCTGTAAAGAAGTTAAAATTCAAAATGAAAAAATCAAAACGACAAATAAAAATTCAAAAAGAGGAAAGAGAAATTTTACATTTTGATTTGTAATTTTGATATTTGATTTTTGATGTTTGATTTTGTCTTTGTATGGCGAAAGAAACGAAATCAAAATGGAACGGTTTTTCATTGAGACACCGTAAAGAGATGCCGGATGGGCTGTGGTTGCGGTGCCAAGGCTGTGAGCACATGCTCTATAAAAAAAGCGTCGAAGGTAATCTTAACGTCTGTCCGGATTGCGATCATCATTTTCGTATCGGAGCCGCCACTCGAATTGAGTATCTTGCAGATGAAGGTACATTTGCTCAGATTCTCGGCAATCTATCGACTAATGATCCTCTCGACTTTAAGTTCAGAGGAACTACTTATAAAGAGCGTCTCAAAGCCGATGAGAGAAAAAGCGGCGCCAAGGAAGCTATGCTGATAGGCAATGCTTTTATTAAAGGAAGGGGAGTGATTCTGGCGGTGATGGAGCCGAATTTCCTGATGGGTTCTATGGGTTTTGTGGTCGGCGAGAAACTCTGCGTCGCGGTGGACACGGCAATTGAGCAGTCTCTGCCTTTGGTGGTAGTTAGCTGTTCCGGCGGAGCAAGGATGCACGAAGGGGTAGTGTCGCTTGGACAAATGGCCAAGACCTCTGCGGCACTGGCTAAATTCGATGAGGCTAAAGGGCTTTATATCTCGGTTTTAACCGACCCAACAACCGGAGGAGTGACAGCAAGCTTTGCTATGTTGGGTGACATTATAATCGCTGAGCCGGGCGCATTTATCGGCTTTGCCGGTCCTCGCACAATTGCCGAGACAATAAAGATGGAGCTGCCGGAGGGTTTTCAGACAGCCGAGTTTATGCTTGAGCACGGCTTTGTCGATGAGATTGTCCATCGTAAAGACCTGCGTAGTGAAATCGCCCGTCTTATAGATTACTGCCAGAAGTAATCAGATTGGTAATTGGTAACTATAAACTGGTAATTACCAATCCGAGATGCCGCTTTGGATTCCGCTGAGGAAATCATAAATGTCAAAGAAAGAGACGATGACCTCGAGAGAGCGAGTCCTAAAGGCTCTCAATCATCAAACTCCCGATAGAGTGCCGATTGATTTTGGAGGCTTTCAGACCGGCATACATAAAAGAGCATACACGGAGCTGCTTGATTTTTTAGGTATCAAGGATGAGATAACGATTCTTGACTCCGTGCAGCAGCTTGCCAAGCCCTGCGAAGAGATTCTTGAGCGTTTCAGAGTTGATATTCGCTACGTATGTGCGCACGGCCCCGAAGATTTCAAGGCTTGCCCCTTCGACAAGCTCAGGGCAGGCTCTGAGCGTAGTCGAAGGGGCGGGATTGAACAAAATATTCGGGATGGTAAACTCTGGCACGACCTTAAGGATGAATTTGGCGTCGTCTGGTCAATGCCAGAGGAGCAGCAGCTTTATATGGATATTTCGCTCCACCCTCTTGCAAACGCTTCTACCGGAGACCTTGCTGACTATCCATTCCCAAAGGGTAATGATCCTACTCGTTTTACTGGACTGCGGGACGAGATTTTGCGATTGCGCAAGGAAACGCCGTATGCCATATCAACCGGCATCGGCGGTGTAGTTTATGAGATATGCTGGTATATGAGAGGCCTGGAACGCTGGTATATGGATATGGTCGAAAATCCTGCGTTTTGCGAGGCCCTGCTCGAAAGAATCTTAAAATTCTGGCTTGGTTATTATACCGTCTTTATGGCTGAGGTGGGGGACATTATTGATGTGGTGATGATAGGTGATGATTTGGCCGGGCAAAACGGGCCCTTATTTTCGCCGAATTTCTATCGCAAGATAGTAAAGCCCCGGCAGAAAAGGCTCGTACAGCATATCAAATCGCTAACAAAAGCCAAAATCTGGTATCACACATGCGGTTCATGCTTCGAGTATATTCCTGACCTCATTGATAACGGTATTGATATTCTTAATCCCGTTCAGGTCGGCCTTGTAAATATGGAGCCGAAAAAGTTAAAAGAAAAATTTGGCAGGCATCTTGTCTTCTGGGGCGGCGCCATAGATGCACAGCATATCCTTCCCTTTGCAAAACCGAATGAAATTCGAGAGCACGTCCGGCGAAACATTGAAATATTTAAGCCCGGCGGCGGCTACGTTTTTAATAATGTCCATAACATCCAGGTTGGCGTGCCGGTCGAGAATGTTGTAGCTTTATTCGATGCAGCTTATGATTTTGGCTTTTATGATTAAAATGCTCTATAAAATTAGAGCCACTTAGCCACGTAGGGTGCAATACTCGTGCTTCGTAGCGGCTTGTCATCTGCAGTCCCGATAATATAGGGACAAAGGGTAGAAGATAACTTCGCAGAGTAGCACTTCGCACCATTTATTTTTATATTTCACCACCACACATAAAATGTATCAACTGAGGGTGCAGGCGGACACCTTTAATTTTCACTATGATTGAAATTGCCATGTAGTCTTAAGACTACATGGCTTGGTAAGATCGTTGATTTTTAAGAATTATTGAAAGTATTATTAGAATTAGAAAATCGATTGATTTTAAGAAAGACGCTACGCTGCTAATACGTAAAGCGCGTACGCGCTTTACGTATTAGCTTTTTATTGCGGTTTATCGTTAAGGTAACTCAAACTGACCGATTCTTAGTGTCATTCCTGTCACGCATCGTAGTACGGGATAAAATCCGGCGGGAATATATGCTTGCCCCGCACGAAAAAGGCCTTTGCCGTAATTTGGTGCGTGGTCATTGCGAGGCCGACAGGCCGAAGCAATCTCAATCCATCGCAACCGAGGAAAGCACCACTCCGGCCTTCGATGGCCGACCCTATTATAAGTAGTACTCGACAAATTGTTTCAGCTTAATAGTCCTTTCGACTAATCAAAAGGACTATTTTCTTATTGAATGTCCTATTTTATATCATAATTGATACTGTGGTTTTTTATTCCCTCCACGTATCGCAGTACGGGATAAACTCCGGCGGGAATCCATTACCCCATCATTGCGAGCGAAGCGAAGCAATCCGCGAAGCGTCGCGAGGTTGCTGAAGGCAACTGTGGCGATCTTAATGGGATTACCGCGCTCGGCTTTGCCTCGCTCGCAAAGACAACGATTGCGGCACCAAGTCATTGCGAGGCCGATAGGCCGAAGCAATCTCAATCCATCGCAACCGAGGAAAGCACCACTCCGGCCTTCGATGGCCGACCCTATTATAAGTAGTACTCGACAAATTGTTTCAGCTTAATAGTCCTTTCGACTAATCAAAAGGACTATTTTCTTATTGAATGTCCTATTTTATATCATAATTGATACTGTGGTTTTTTATTCCCTCCACGTATCGCAGTACGGGATAAACTCCGGCGATAATCCATTACCTTGTCATTCCCGCGAAGGTGGGAATCCACAAAGAGAATATGGATTCCGTGTCAAAGCCTGCCCTGCTTGTCCCGATTGAAGTAGAGTGAAGCCACATAAGGTGCGATACTTCGCACCATTTATTTTTATATTTCACCACCACACATAAAATGTATCAACTGA
>CAZIED010000086.1:0-9126 GCA_964538525.1 uncultured Pirellulales bacterium
ATGACTCCAAAACTATCGCCACGCTGAAAATCGAGTCACTCAAACAGGGCGGTATACCTGGCATACACGCGGAGCAAAGTAAATACATTTTGATTAATACCTCGCAAGATAATATTGTAGTTGTCGAAATTGAGGAATTTGACCAAAGCAAAACAAAGATTAGATGGCAGATAATTAAGCAGCCGGTTGAAAAATCCGATGTGCAGATCGATGTTGAGGGACAGCTTGACACGAGTCAAATGCCGGCAGCGATGGTCGGAACGTGGTTTTTTGATAATTTACAAGGCGATGATGAGCAGATGGCTGTTTTCCCAGACGGAAAGGTTGTCGTCCTGTACTCCAACGGCCACAAAGACCAGATCCGCTACATCGATGGATTCATAAAACTGGCAGAATATAATAATGCTAAATGCAAAATGGTTGTCCAGGAAGATGGAACGTTGGTGCAGTATTTCAACTACACTGAAAAGGAGCAATTTGCCAAGCGATGGAATCGAATCGATATCCAGCCTCGCACAAATCTCCTCAGATCGTTGACAGGCCCCAGCAGCAATCAGACCAAAGCAGAGTTGTTGAAGCAGATAGACGAAGTAACGGACGTGCTGATCAGAGCGTTCAACGCCGGTGACATTGATACAATACTATCCTATTACACTGATGATGGGATGTCACTGCCGGACCAGCATGAGGCCGCCATAGGCAAAGGTGCATTGTATAAACTTCATCTCGAGGCCAAGGAAGAAGGTGTGAAAATCTATTCCATCAAAGGATTGGAGCAGCAGATATGGGACTGCGGAGACCTCATATTTGAGGCTGGCCGGTGTGTAGTGTCATTGAAGAGTCCAAAGCTGCGGTTTCTGCTAAGTGACTGGCGCAAATACGTGACGGTCTGGGCCCGTCAGACGGATGGCTCGCTAAAGATCAAGCTCGACTCCTGGAACCCTGATGTAATCCCTGCCTCCGAAGGCACTTCCGAATCTATCGTACCCAAAGTAACGGTCATCCCGAGCAGGACACCTGATGATGGCATGAATGCCATATACGAACAGGTCAAGAAATATGAGGCGACCTTCCATAAGATGTTTATCGAGCGTGATTCCGACGCAGCAGCAAAATTCTATGCCGACGATGCTGTTTTAATACCGTGGGGGGCGGACATAGTCAAAGGCAAAAAAGATATCCTGGAGCATATCAAGAAAGGGATGAATGAACCACCAATTCTTGTGGATATAAACCAGCATGTTGTGCATATCGAAGGTAACGACCGGATGCTTTTTGTAGTGAATCTCTTCTCCTGGATGGTTAAGGACAAGTCTTCGGTTCAAAATGTGACTATACCAGGCAAAGGAATCCATGTGTGGACATGCCAAAAGGACGGCTCATGGAAGATACTGCTTGACCTGCACAATCCAAGTGTCCCCATGCAGCAGTAGTGACATTGACCCCGTTAGAGAAAGCCGCTCCACATACATCGGGATTAGAGAACTTAATTCTCTAACGGGGTTGATGTGCCTGCGAGGATTATGGCTATGCTGATTTCTTTTTCCTTTCTGTGCTGGATTCGGCTTTTTCGCTGGCTTTTGATTCTTTGCTTTCGGCTGTAGTTTCCTTCTTCTTGTTGTCTTTGCTGATTGTGTCTTTCTCGCTCTCGGCGGCCTTTTTGTAGCTTTCGGTTCGATAGTCAGTTGCGTAGAAGCCGGAGCCTTTGAAGATTACGCCTGCACCGACGCCGATAAGCCGTTTAATACTTGTTTTGCCGCACTTTGGGCATTTGCGGATGGGCTTGGCGGTTATGCTTTGAAACTGCTCAAATTCGTATCCACAGCTAACACAATTATATTCGTAAGTCGGCATCTTTTCGTTCCTCGTCGTGCGTATTGCGTATTGCGTCGTGCGTATATCGTATTTCGTAGTACGGATTACGCATCACGCATCACGCATGACGGTTCTTACTGTGTATCGGTTGTCTCATTCTCTGAATTAATTTGCTTCTGTAAATCTGATCCTTGTTCAGCTTCTCCGAATTCTTCCACTGGTAACTTATTAACGATTACTCTGCTTGGCCGAATGACGCGTCCGTTGAGCCTGTAACCTTTCTGAAATTCTTCCAGCACGAGATTATCTTCTTTTTCAGGCTCGGCTTTTTGAAGGATAGCCTCGTGCAAAGACGGGTCGAACTTTTCGCCCAAAGCTTTGATTTGTTCAACACCGAATGATTTTAGGATGTCGAGCATTTGGTCGTAGATCATCTGAATGCCCTTAAGAATATCAGCCTTTATAGCTGATTCTGCTTTTTGGACTGTATGTTCAAAATTATCTAAAGCCGGCAGAAGTGATTTGATTATCAGCTCCTTTTCATAAGTGATGGTATCGCCGATTTGTTTAGGGACTCGTTTTTGGAAATTTATGTAGTCGGCTCCGACTCGTTGAAATTGATCAACAGCTACTGCGAGCAATTCCTGCAGACAGCCGTTTTTTGTCTTTTCAAATTCCAGCAAAGCATTGGCTTCGTGCGTCTTTTTGGATTTGTTTTGTTCGAGAGTTTCCTTATGTTTCTCAAATGTTTCCCGCAGCAGCTTGCTGCTGTGAGGCAGCAAGCTATCCAAAAAGCCGTAGAACTCTGCCAAGTCGTCCGCAGTTGGCTGTGGCTCTTCTTGCTCTTTATGTTTTTCTTTCTTTTTCTCTGTCATTGGTTGTTACCAAAATGTTTTTTCATCTTCTCGAAAAAGCTTTTGGTTTTTGGAGAAACATTTTTATTTTCGGTTTTAGCAAACTCTCTTAGCAGCTCTTCCTGCTGGGCGTTTAGTTTTGTTGGAGTTTCGATAGTGATTTGGACAAGCTGGTCGCCGGCTCTGTGTGAGCGCATATCCGGCAGGCCCTGGCCTTTTATCCTGAAGATACTGCCGTATTGTGTCCCCGGCGGGATTCTTAATTGTCGTGTCCCGTCGAGGCTCGGCACATTTATAGCTGCTCCTAGCGCAGCCTGGGTAAAGCTTATGGGGACAACAGCGATAAGGTCGTTACCGTCCCGCTGGAGGAATTCGTGCGGCTTTATTTTTACGTAGCAATATAGATCGCCTTTTGGGCCGCCGCCTCGGCCAGGCTCACCTTCGCCGGCAACTCTTACGCCCTGTCCCTCGTGGACGCCGGCCGGGATTTTGATATTGACGGTCCTTTTCTTGGGAACCTTGCCGGCCCCACGGCATTTTTTACACGGATTGGAAATGATTTGTCCGCTGCCTCTGCATTGCGGGCAGGTCGAGACCATCTGGAAGAATCCGCCGCCTCTGGCGACCTGGCCTCTGCCGCTACAGGTTGGGCATTGTGCCGGCCTGCTTCCCGGCGCTGAGCCGGAGCCGCCGCATTCCGGGCAGTTATCCTGACGGGTAAATTCAATAGTCTTTTCCGTGCCCGAAGCAATGTCGTTCAGCGTTAGCTCGACACTGGTTTCGAGGTCATAACCTCGTGCTGGACCTCCTCGACGGGCTGCTCTTGAGCTTCTGGTTCCAAAGATGTCGGCAAAGAAATCGTCAAAGCCGAATGCGTCTTCGAATATACTGCCGATATCCTGCCAATTTACATGGGAGTAGTCGCGCATCCCTATCCCGCGCAGACCTTCATGTCCGAATTGGTCGTACCGCTGGCGTTTTTCAGCGTCACTTAAGACTTCATAAGCCTCGGCGCATTCTTTGAACTTGGCTTCTGCCTCTTTATTGCCGGGATTCTTATCGGGATGATACTTCATCGCCATCCGCCGATATGCGCGCTTTATCTCATCGGCAGACGCATTCTTGTTCACTCCCAGCACTTCGTAATAGTCCCGTTTAGCCATAATATCGTCTTGCGTACTGCGTCGTGCGTATTGCGTGTTACGCACGACGCATCACGCACAACGCATGACGACTTTATCTTACCGCACCAGCTATGTGCTCTTTTTCTTCTTCTTTTTCTTTGTACTCAGTCACCAAAACGTTGGTAGTCAGCATCAATCCTGCAATCGACGCTGCCATTTGCAATGCTGTTCGGGCAACCTTTGCAGGGTCGATGATGCCGGCCTTGAACATGTCAACAAGCTGGCCTGTATTGGCATCATAGCCGATGTTTTTATTTTTTTCCAGCTTCTCAAGAAGCTGAGCCACGACTACATCGCCCTTGTCACCGGAATTATCAACGATTTGGTTTGTCGGCATTCTCAAGGCTTTGCAGACGATGTCGAAGCCGATTTTTTCATCGCCCTTTGCTTTTGCCCTGGCCTTTTCAACTTCCGGGATAGCGCGTAGGAATATTATGCCGCCGCCGGCGACAACGCCTTCTTCGGTCGCCGCTCTGGTTGCGTGAAGGGCATCATCCAGCAGGTCCTTACGTTCCTTCATTTCCGTTTCGGTTGCGGCGCCGGCTTTAATTACGGCAACGCCGCCGGTGAGTTTTGCCAGCCGCTCCTGCAGCTTTTCTCGGTCGTAGCTGCTGGTCGTTTTTTCAATCTGGTTGCGGATTTGCTCGCAGCGAGCGGTGATGTCTTTCTTTTTGCCGGCACCTTCGATTATTGTAGTAGTTTCCTTGTCCACAACGATTCTCTTGGCCTGGCCTAATTGCGAAAGCTCAAGATTTTCAAGCTTTATACCCAGGTCTTCGCTTATTACCTGTCCCGATGTCACGATAGCAATGTCGGCCATCATGGCTTTTCTGCGGTCGCCAAAGCCTGGCGCCTTGACAGTGCAGACTTTCAATATGCCCTGCAGACGGTTGATAACCAGCGCAGCCAGTGCTTCACCCTCGACGTCTTCGGCAACGATCAATAATGGTCTTCCAATGTGAGCGATCTTTTCGAGCAGCGGAATAAGCTCGCGGACGTTGGAGATTTTCTTCTCATGCAGGAGAATGTAAACATCCTCAAGCACCGCCTGCTGGGTCTCGGCGTTGGTCATAAAGTAGGGGGATATGTAGCCCTTGTCGAACTGCATACCCTCGACTACGGTCAGCTCATTTTCCATACCTTTGCCTTCTTCGACCTCAATGACGCCTTCTTTGCCGACCTTGTCGATGGCTTCGGCCAGGAGCTCGCCAACCTTTGGATTGTTGTTTGCGCTGATTGTAGCCACCTTTGCGATGTCGTCGTGACCCTCGACGGGGACACTCGCAGATTTGATAAATTCCGCGGCAATGTCAGTGGCTTTGCTGATTCCACGCTGTAGTGCCATCGGATTTACACCGGCTGTTACGTATTTTAATCCTTCAAGATAGATTGCTTCTGCCAGAACAACCGAGGTTGTTGTCCCATCTCCGACGATATCGGAGGTCTTGCTGGCGGCTTCGTTGACCATTTTTGCGCCCATATTCCTAAAAGGCTGGGGCAGCTCAATCTCTTTGCTGACGGAGACGCCGTCCTTTGTTATCTTAGGAGAGCCCCAGCTTTTTTGTAGAATCACGTTTCTGCCGGTTGGGCCGAGCGTGACCTTTACTGCTGCAGCCAGCTCCTTCAGGCCTTCCTTAAGCTCAGCTCTTGCTGAATCATTATACATTAGTTGCTTTGCCATTTTTTTATTCCCTCTAAAACAAGTTATGAGTTCGTAGCTCATAGTTCATCGATGAACTATCAACTATGAACAATGAACAATGAACCAAAAACGCCAATTTACTTTTCTACTATTCCGAGCAAGTCACTTTCTCGTACGATTACAAATTTTTCTCCATCTATTTCGACTTCGTTGCCGATATACTTTCCGTAAATAACCTCATCGTTTTTCTTTACGGACATTTCGCTCCGCTTGCCGTTATCGAGTATCTTGCCCGGCCCGGCAGCGACCACCTTTCCAATCTGCGGTTTTTCTTTTGCCGTATCGGGTAAGATGATTCCGCCGGCTGTTTTGTCTTTGGCTTCTGACGGTTTTATTACAATTCTGTCATCCAATGGTCTAAGTTTCATACTTCTTCACTCCTTATCTGTTTTTGACTCTGCTTTTTTATGTCATAGATATATAGCGCAAAATTATTATATTTGGGCAAGGCCGTGCAAAGCATGACTTATGCCATTACTTATGGCCTTGAACATAGACACTGGCAACATAATCGTCCAGCGATTCACTTTCCCCAAGACTGTCGAGAATGGCCTTTCCTAATGGGTCATTCGTATCAGGATGGATGCACGCGGAGGTCCCTTTTACCGTGACCTGCACATCTTTCAGTCCTGCGCTCCGAACAATCTTCTGGTATTCTTTAATGGGTATTGCTCCTGCTACACAGCCTATGTATGCTTCCATGCTTTGCTGAATCTTTTTTGGAAGCTCTTTGAGAAGGGCAATATCAGAAATTGCTATTCGACCGCCAGGCTTGAGGACTCTGTATATCTCTTTAAAGACTTTTGGTTTATCGGCTGATAAGTTGATTACGCAATTGCTTATGACCACATCTACTGAGTTGTCTTCTATTGGTAAATTCTCAATCTCGCCAATTTTAAACTCGACATTCTCTACCTTGTTTTTCTTTGCATTGGCCTTTGCTTTTTCCACCATTTCGGGCGTCATATCAATCCCGATGACTTTTCCGCCTGGGCCGACCTTTGTTGCAGTTAGGAAACAATCAAACCCAGCGCCTGACCCAAGGTCGAGCACGACTTCGCCTTCTTTAAGATTGGCTGAAGCTGTTGGATTTCCGCAGCTAAGTCCTAAATTGGATTCAGCGGGTATCGTATTCAGCTCTTTTTCCGAATAGCCGATAGTTTGTGCAAACTCCTTTTTATTTGGGCTGCAAGTGTCACAGCCGCAGCCTTTGCCCTCTTGAGCAATCCTGCCATAAGCTTTTTTCACAGCTTCTGACGTAAGGCATCTTGACGATTGAGTTTTATTTTTGCGCATAACTAATATCTTCGAGTGATTATTTTTCTTAGCAGTATTAGTGTTTTGATATGAGATGTTACATCATATCCATATTTTCATCGCCATAGCCGCCATAGTCACCATGTGGACCACCGGGGCCGCCGGGCATTTCTTCTTTTTTCTTCGGTTTTTCGGTGACAAGGCAGTCAGTTGTTAATAGAAGTCCTGCTACACTTACAGCATTCTGCAGTGCGATTCGTGTCACCTTTGCCGGGTCGATTATTCCGGTTTCAAGCAGGTCCTCGTATGTGTCTTTGTCGGCATTGTAGCCGAAGCCGCTTTTGCCTTCTTGAACCTTACTGACTACAATATTAGCTGTAGCGCCCGCATTGGCGGCGATCCAGTAGCAGGGCATTGTGAGCGCTTTGGCTAAAATATTTGCGCCGGTTTGTTCATCGCCTTCAAGTTTCAATTGCTTGACGGCATAGATGCAACGGATAAGCGCTACGCCTCCGCCCGGCACAATGCCTTCTTCGATTGCTGCACGGGTGGCGTGCAGAGCGTCTTCGATTCGGGCCTTTCGTTCTTTCATTTCTGTTTCGCTGGCGGCACCGACATTTATCTGGGCGACGCCGCCGGTTAGTTTGGCAAGACGTTCCTGCAGTTTCTCGCGGTCGTAATCGCTGGTGGTGGTTTCTATTTCGTCTTTGATTTGTTTGATTCTGCCGCTGATAGCTTGCTCGCTTCCGGCACCTTCAATGATGATGGTGTTGTCATTATCGATAGTGACCTTTTTGGCCTGGCCGAGCTGCCTAATACTGATATTTTCCAG
Organism: uncultured Pirellulales bacterium; assembly: GCA_964538525.1. Lineage (GTDB taxonomy): Bacteria > Planctomycetota > Phycisphaerae > Sedimentisphaerales > Anaerobacaceae > CAZIED01. Next base: position 7,645 of record CAZIED010000086.1, read on the forward strand.
GTCGATTCCGAGGTCTTTAAAGATTGGTTCTGCACCGGTGAGCACTGCAATATCCTGAAGCATTGCCTTTCTGCGGTCGCCATAGCCGGGCGCCTTGACCGCTGCAACCTGCAGAATGCCTTTAAGCTTATTAACCACTAATGTGGCTAATGCTTCGCTCTCGATGTCTTCTGCGATAATCAACAGAGGTCTTTTGTTTTTGGCGACCTTTTCCAGCAGCGGTATGAGTTTTGTGACGCTGCTGATTTTTTCCTCATGGACGAGGATATATGGTTTTATCAGCTCGCAGACCATATTTTCCGGGTTAGTGACAAAATGTGGTGAAAGGTAGCCGCGGTCGAACTGCATGCCTTCGACGAACTCAACGGTGGTCTGAAAACTTTTACCTTCCTCAACGGTGATGACACCATCTTTACCCACCCGCTGAAATGCGTCAGCCATAATTTTTCCGATTTCGACATCGTTGTTGGAGGACACCGAGGCGATGTTAATTATGTCACTTGCCTTGGTTATATCAACGGGTTTCGCAAGAGAAGCGAGCTTTTCTGTTACCGCTTTGCAGGCCTTGTTCATGCCGCGTGATAGTGCCATAGCATCTGCACCCGCAGTGATATTTTTGTATGCCTCTTTAAATAGTGCCTCAGCAAGGACAGTGGCGGTGGTTGTGCCGTCACCTGCTACTTTTGAAGTCTTGCTTGCTGCCTCTCTTACTAGTTTAGCGCCAAGATTTTCGTTTCTGTCGTGGAGCTCGATTTCTTCAGCTACCGTTACGCCGTCTTTTGTTACGGTAGGACCACCCCAACTCTTGTCCAGGACAGCATTTCGGCCTCTCGGGCCGAGGGTGGCTTTTACCGCTGCTGCAAGCTTTTCCACGCCTGCAAGCAGGGCGGCCCTTGCATCCGATTCAAATGCCAATTGTTTGACTGCCATAATTGCTTCTCTCCTTATAAAAGGTTCACGGATAAATTTCCGGTTCAATTCTAAGACTTTCTTGCAAAAAATATACCAGCTTCTACAACAATAAAAAACTATATATATGTATCAAACTCTAACATCTTTTAATCAAAGTAGTTACGTAAAACAAAAATAGGCGAATATATAATCTAATCTGCATTGTTAACGTTAAAAAGTGCCAATTTTGGCATATCGCCAGGAGTGGTTACGCCAAGTTGACAGGCGGAGAAAATGAATAATGATAAATGATTATTGATTATTGTGGTTTGTGGTTAGTGATTCGTGGTTCGATGGACTATTCACTATTCACTATCCGCTGCTCTCGTGAGATTGTAAATATCTCCGAGTAATTGGACATTTAGTTTGTTGGACAAAAATGAAAAATTTTTATAAGTGCATAAAACAAAAGAGCTTAAGAGCATAAGGGCACAAGTGCAAAAATGAGCAAAAATTAGCAGAAATTTGCAAAAACGCGCGCATTTTAACAAAAGTTAGCAGAAGATGCGCACTTTTTAACACGCCTACAAA
>CAZIED010000087.1:0-7631 GCA_964538525.1 uncultured Pirellulales bacterium
CGCAAGGGCAGAGAAGCAAGGGATATTAGTGGTGACCTGCGATCCGGCTTTCCTTAGATATGGCACGCTTTCCCGTATTCCAGGTAAAGACCCTGACAATCCATCGAGCTATCGGCGAGGAAGGTATAGTGCCGCCAATGATGTTCTTTTTGTACCTGCGGGTAACAGAACAATTGCAAGCTACCATGGGCCGGATGTGTACACTTATGACCGAACAGGCGGCATGAGCTGGGCGGCGCCTTATCTTGCGGGACTGGCAGCTTTGGCTTATCAGGTTGACCCGGAAATTGAGCCTAAAACCATAGCTGACTTATGGCTGAAAACTGCCGTGCAGACGGATGCCGGGCCAATTGTTAATCCTGTCGGTTTTATTGAAGCGGTCCGCAGATTCAAAATAGATCAAAATAAATAGAGTTATGTATATCGAGATTGAAACAAAGCTAAAGGTTGAATCGCTGGAAGATGTAAAACGCAATCTAATCGAGCTTGGTGCTGGATTTTTGGCTGAGCAGCTGCAGACAGATTACTATTTTGACAGTAAGGACAGGACGTTAACCAAAAGTGACAAGTGTCTTCGGCTGCGTCAGGAAGTGAGTGGTAATAGTGAGAAATATTTTTTGACTTATAAAGGTGCTAAAGAAAAAGATCAGTTTAAAAAGAGGCAGGAGATCGACATCGAGGTCAAAGACCTTGATGCGACTGAGAAATTGCTTGTTGTACTGGAGTATAGAAAGGTATTGATTGTTGAAAAGAGGCGCCGAATCTGGCGACTTAAAGATTGCGTTGTGGCTTTAGATGAGTTGCCATTATTGGGTGATTTTGTGGAGATAGAAGGGCCGGAAGACCAAAAAATTGCTGAGGTGCTGGAGGATTTAGGACTAGCGAATTTGCCGCACATTGTAGAAAGCTATGCTTCTTTAATGGAGGCAAAGCTTAATCAATGTGAAGCATTACGAGATACGATTCACGAGATACGAAATACGAAAAATGAAACCTGATGATGGTTATATTGTTTATATTGTAAATCCCAAAGCTGGTGCCAGCAGCACAAAACCAACAGGACATCGATTTCAGCAATATCTTATTGAAAAAGGTTTTGATGTCAGATTGAGTTTAACTGCGTGCTTGAATCATGCTTGTGACATAGCTACCGATGCGGCGGTTGATTATGATTGTGCCATGGTTGTTGTTGTCGGCGGCGATGGCACCGTCAGAGAGGTTGCACACGGCTTGGAAGGTAGTGACAAGACCTTGTTGATAGTGCCGTGCGGGACAGAAAACTTATTAGCTAATGAGTTAGGTTTTGATGAGAAACTAAAAACTTTAGTCAAAACCTTTGAGGCTGGTTTCGTTAGACCATTAGATTTGGGAAATGCTAATGGCAGGTGCTTTACTTCTATAGCAGGTTTTGGGTTTGACGGCCGTGTGGTCGAACGTGTTAATAAAAGACGAAAAGGGAATATAAATTATCTTGATTACTTTGAACCTATCTGGAGGACATTTTGGGATTATAAATTTGATGAGCTGAAAGTGGAAGTTGACGGGCAGGATGTTTACCAGGGGCGATGTGTTGTTTTTGTAGGCAATATTTCAAGATATGCTGTGGGTTTACAGATATTACATTATGCTGATTTTAGCGACGGTTTGTTGGATGTGTGTATTTATAAATGTGCTTCTCGATTACATTTAATAAAGCATTCGTTTGCAACAATGTTGAAGCAGCATTCCTATGGCAGCGACGTAATTTATCTGCAGGGGGAGAGCATTGTGGTAAGCTCAACAAGTAATTGCATCAAAACTGAGGTCGATGGTGACCCTGGTCCGGCTCTGCCGGTACAAATTAGTGTCATCCCTCAAGCTGTCAATGTGATGGTGCCGATGGGAGCCAAACCAGCGGGAATAAGAACAAGGATAGTAAGAGCATTAGGATAATTCATAGTGTCTAAAGTGTAAAGTGACTAAAGTTACGAATTATCACTTTAGCTCACTTTAGGCACTTTAGCTCACTGTAGTCACTCTGAAGCGAGGTAAAGTAAAATGAATTTCAACATCGGCAACGTTCAAATTGGATTGAATGCCCCATTATTTGTAATGGCTGGGCCTTGCGTTATTGAGAGCAAAGCTAACTGCCTCGATATCGCTAAAAGACTTGTTGATATAAGCCGGAGGACAAGTATAGGAATAATTTTCAAAGCAAGTTTTGATAAGGCCAATCGCAGCAGCATTTCCAGCTTTCGTGGTCCGGGTCTGAATAAAGGTTTACAGATTCTGGAGACTGTTCGCAAAGAGACAAAGCTTCCTATTATGACTGATGTCCACGAACCGGCTCAGGCTAATGCTGTTGGTAAAGTTGTTGATTGCATACAAATACCCGCTTTTCTATGCAGGCAGACGGACTTGCTTTGTGCCTGTAGTAAGACGGGCAAGCCTATCAATATTAAAAAAGGCCAATTTCTCTCACCGGGCGAGATGAAGAATGTTGCGGAAAAAGTTCGTGCCTGCGGAAATAACAAGATTATATTAACCGAGCGGGGCACATTTTTCGGCTATAATCAGCTGGTTAATGATATGACGGCTATTGAGACAATGAAAAGGCTCGGCTATCCAGTCGTTTTTGATGTGACGCATAGCACCCAGCAGCCGGGAGGAATGGGTAAGTCAAGCGGAGGTCAACGTGATATGTCTCCAATTCTGGCAAAGGCGGCTGTAGCCGCCGGTGCTAATGGTCTTTTTATCGAAGTACATACTCATCCGGATAAAGCAAAGTCAGATGCAGCAAGTATTATGCCAATAGACTGGATTGAAGACCTGCTTATGGTGTGTAAAGAAATATTTCGGATCATACGTGAATAAAGAAAAAACTAACAAAGCAAAATATTTATATGGGCCGGTGCCTTCACGCAGGTTAGGGCGAAGTCTTGGCATTGATATTGTGCCGCTTAAGGTTTGTATGCTGGATTGTGTGTATTGCCAGCTTGGAAGAACGGCTGAAAAGTCTATAAAACGCAAAAACTATGCTGATATCGAGGCCGTTTTAACTGAACTAAACAAACGGTTGGCCGCTGGGTTGAAAGCGGATTTTATTACTATTAGCGGCTCCGGCGAGCCAACGCTGCATTCTAAGCTCGGCGAGCTGGTAGAGAACATCAAAAAGATTACTGATATACCAGTTGCAATAATAACCAACGGCATTTTGTTGGATAGACCAGATGTGCGGGCTGATTGTGCAAAAGCCGATGTTGTCCTGCCTTCGCTTGATGCCGGTGATGAGCAAACTTTCCAGAGAATAAATCGTCCGCATAAAGATTTCAGTATTGAAAAGCTTATTTCGGGATTATGTGCTTTCAGAAATGAGTATGACGGACAGATATGGCTTGAGGTATTTCTGGTCGAAGGGCTAAATACTGCTGACGAGCAAGTTGCGAAAATCAAAGATGCTATAAAGGGTATTCGTCCTGATAAGGTGCAGCTTAATACTGCCGTGCGGCCTACGGCTGAACCGAATATTAAAAGCGTGGATGCTAACAGGTTACAATCTATAGCCGACAAATTGGGGGAAAGATGCGAGGTTGTGGCTGATTTTTTGCATCGTCACTATATTGAAAATAAAGAAGGCAAAGACGTGGATGTGTTATCAATGCTGAAACGCAGACCTTGTACGGTTGACGATATATGTGGTGGTTTAAAAATTAGTCGCCATGAAGCAATAAAATGTATTGCTCGCCTTCAACAACAGGGGCTTATCGATTCAGAAGAAAAAAACGGAGTAATTTTCTTCAAAGCAAACCTAAATATTTAGCCCCGCCTTTGAGGCGGGGTTTTGCTTCTTTGCAACATTTTATCAAAATTTGGCTGCAATCTGATAAATTTCCGTTCAATTTGTAAAGACAGAATATTTATTGGCCGATAAAAGCGGTGTTGGGCTTAAATGAAACACAATTTTATCGCTGTTACAAAAAAATTTTAAATTGGACTATCGTGGGTTGTTATTAGGCCGATAATAAAAAGTGGAAAGCTATAAGCTATTTGACGATAAATTTTTTAGACGAATTTTGAAGATTAAAGATTGCTTGTCTTGATGAAAAGAAAGACTCGACAACTGGTTCTAAGCAAAGCAGGGCAGAAGTTCATATTTCGATATGAGGATGGGCGAGAAGATGAGCTTTTGGATGCTCTGATTGAACAGGCAAAAGATAAGAGGACAGATTTTGACTGGTTCGATGCAGCAGTTTTGAGTTTTAAGCTGACGCAGATGCTGATTAGTCGTGCGGATGAAATTTTGTATGAAAATACAGATGTACAAATAAAGGCAGATTAACAAAAGAGTTTCCATTGGATGAATAAATTTAATAGTGCGGGATTAGACAACCATATCAAGTAGGTAGGTATATTATGGAAGAATATAGTGCGATTGTTCAACAGTTCATAAATTATTTGAAATATGAAAAGCGGTTTTCCGAACACACGGCAAAGTGTTATGGTGCCGACCTTAGACAATTTAGTGGGTTTCTCCACGGTGCTTCTGCCGTAAGGCATGCTGCATACGACGGTGTCGGGCTGACAGATGAGCTACATTCACTATCTCAATCTCAATCACATGGCGGCATAGCTACAGTCGTTGCAGATGAAACGGTTACCCAGATCGACCAATTGCTTCTTTCAGTTCAGACGAATGACGTCAGGTCTTATCTGTCTTTTCTGAATGACAAACAATACTCCAAAGCCACAATAGCCCGAAAGCTTGCCACTTTGCGGAGCTTTTATAAGTTTTTTGTAAAGATAAACAGACTCGGCTCCAATCCGGTGACACCCGTTAGAACACCAAAACAGGAGAAAAAGCTGCCAAGATTTCTTGAGTACGATGAGGTTAAAAAATTGCTCGATACTCCGCCTGTGAATAATTGGCTTGGAGCAAGGGACAAAGCCATTCTGGAGACCCTTTATAGTACCGGGATGAGAGTAAGCGAGCTTGTTGCGCTGAACATGGATGATATAGACTTTTTGGGTGAGGTTGTACGTATCAGAGGCAAAGGCAAAAAGGAAAGAATCTCACCTATTAGCACATCGGTATTACAGGTGATTCAGCACTACATGGAGTTCAGAAATAAACGAGCGCAAAGCAACAGCAATTTTGACTCCAAAGTATTGTTCGTGAACAAGCACGGCCGCAGGCTAAGCACGCGAAGTGTGCGTCGCAAAATGGATAAGTACCTTAAAATGGCTGGGATGGATATATCAATCAGCCCGCATACTTTGCGGCACAGTTTTGCTACACACATGTTAAATAATGGCGCCGATTTAAGGAGTGTTCAGGAGCTGCTCGGCCATCAGTCGTTATCTACGACGCAGATTTACACTCATCTAACGACAAAAAAGCTCAAAGAAGTGTATGACAATGCTCATCCACGTGAAAATCCCGATGGACAATTAAACCGGAAGAAAAATGACTCAGGTGGTAACGGTGCGATGTAAAAGCCGACAGACAGGTGTTCGGCATTAATAAAAAGCCGCTCTTCGTAGCGGCTTTTTTTATTGTGTTTTAGCCAATGGGCTATAAATTACGAGCATGAGACGAATGCAAGGGGGGTCTGATCTAAATTATCTGTATTGCCAGTGTATTCGGGGATAAGCTCTTTGATTTTATGGATTATTTCGCGGTGGTTTTGATTTTTAGAAATATTCATCAGCTCATTTATGCCGCTGCGGAGCTTTTCCCTATCCATGGGGATGTTCTTCCATATCCTGATTTTGGGATGCCTTGTGCGCTGCATATCTTCGCCTTCTATTCGAAGCTCTTCAAAAAGTTTTTCGCCCGGCCTGGGACCGGTAAAGACAATCTCAATGTCTTCGCCGGGTCTAAAGCCGCTGAGCGTAATAAGCTCCCTTGCCAAGTCAACAACTTTTACCGGCTCGCCCATATCGAGCACGAAGATTTCACCGCCTTTTCCCATCGTTGCCGCCTGCAGGACAAGCTGGCTGGCTTCGGGGATAGTCATAAAGTATCGCTTCATTTCGGGATGCGTGACGGTTACAGGCCCCCCTTCGGCTATTTGCTTTTTGAATATAGGGACAACTGAGCCTTGTGAATCAAGCACATTGCCAAATCTTACCGTTACAAAGTGTGTATTACTGGTCCGGCTTAGGTCTTGTATATACATCTCCGCGATTCGCTTGGACGAACCCATTATGCTGGTTGGATTGACAGCTTTATCGGTGCTAATCATTACAAAGTTTGTGGTGCCATACTTATCCGATGCGTCGGCTATGGTTTGTGTCCCTCCAACGTTATTTTTAATGGCTTCACCGGGATTCAATTCCATTAAGGGTACGTGCTTATGAGCGGCAGCATGAATAACAACTTGTGGTTTATACTGATTAAAAAGTTGCTCCACACGGGATTTATCAGTTATGTCGCAGATAATCGATTCTATGCTGACCGAAGGAAATGTCTTATACAGCTCCTTCTCTATGAAAAAAAGTGGATTTTCAGCCTGCTCTATAAGCAAAAGCAGTCTTGGTTTAAAATGACATAGCTGCCTGCACATTTCCGAGCCGATTGAGCCACCAGCTCCGGTGACGAGGATGATTTTGTCTTTTGCAAAAGATTCTATTAAATCCAGATCAAGCTGGACTGCTTCTCTGCCGAGCAGGTCATTAATATCGACGTCTCTTATTTGAGAGACACGGAACTTTCCCGACGCAATATCGGTAATTGATGGAACCGTTCGGAATCGGATTTTGGTGCCCTGGCATACCTGAATAACGCGCCTTAACTGCTGATGAGTAGCAGAGGGCATTGCAATAGCAATTTCTTCGATGTTGCGTTCGGCGCAAATTCTGGGCAGCTGGTCAACTGTACCGAGAACCGATATTCCGTGAATATTGATTCCCTGTTTGCTGGGGTCATCATCGATAAAGCCAATCACCTCATATTGAGTGACAGGCATGCGATGGATCTCTCGCAGCAGTGCTTCGCCGGCATTACCGGCACCAACAATAAGAAATCGCTTCAGCCGGCCGGCTTCAACACTGCGAAATTCCTCGTAATACAGTCGTATTACCATTCGTAGTCCGCCAAGTATCAATACGGTGGTGAACATATCGGCTATACATACACCTTCAGCCACTTTGTCTAAGCTGGCTGGTAAATTGATAAAGAGACGGTCGGAATAACCAATTATAGTCCATATGGCAACGATAATTAGAGTGCTGATGAAAGATGCTCTTAAGATTCCGAATAGATCGGAAATTCCTACATAGCGCCACCAACCACGGTATTGCCTGAAAAGACCGAATATTGGAAGCTTGATAATGAGAAAAAATAGTAGTAATGATGGATATAGCTCAAACCAGCTTCGCCGGAGCTGCATTTCGTTCACAACCAGAAATGAAAGCATCAATGAGGCGGCAAAAGCAATTATGTGGGCAAGAATTATCATTGGCCTGCGAAACTTAAGCAGAGCAGAAGGAGGTGAGGTTGGAAATAGTAATTGGTTGTTTTTCTCCTGCTTGTTTATGTTCGCTTCAGGCATACTTTCCGAAGATTGCATGTTTTAAAGTATAAATCTGCAAGGTTGCTTCATTATATTACGGACGAAGGCTGTGAGTCTGTTTATATTTCCGATTCTGAT
>CAZIED010000087.1:7731-9058 GCA_964538525.1 uncultured Pirellulales bacterium
AGTAGTCGGTTCGGTCATTGTTTCCTCTGCAGGTGTGTGAACATCTTCGAGAGCGGTATTGTCAACCATTTTTCGCATTAGCGAATAGATTATGGTATTAGCGGAGAAATAGAAGCTTACGATAAAAGCAACAACTAAACCGGCAACAGCTAATAATAATAGATATACGAGGAAAGCTGCAACCGAATTTGATTCGTTAAGCGTTGACCAATTTGGTGTAGCAATGAGCCGCGAAAATGTTGGATTATGCTGCCATATTTCTGTCAGTTTGCTGTCGTTGCCAAGAACACCTAATTGTAAAAACCAGCGTGTGACCCAAAGCGTCAGAAAAGCAAAAAACCGTACAAATAAATAACAGATTGAGCCGTAGATAGCGGCTATAAAGGTATAAAAGCCCATTCTCCAGGGTTTCGCAAATATGTAGCTAAAAGACCGGCTTATTGCGTCAAAACAATCGGAATCATCGTAAGCCACTGCTGGAAACATAAGGTTTAATCCTGCAATTGCACCGATTAAAACAACGGTAATTAAACCGCTGGCAAACAAAGCTAAAAACATGAAAATGGCCATTATTGGTTTGCCGGCCCATGGAATGTTGCCGACCAGCCCTAATAAGAATATGAAGAAACCTATAAATATGATGATCCCCCACGGAGCTAAGGGGGCGCTAAAGAAACTGGTGAATTTTTTTGTGCTAAAGCGCAGCACTTCGTTCATGCCGGGTTTTTCTCCCCGTGCAAACTGTAGTGCGGCAATTCGGCAGATTGCCCCACCCGCCAGAGATATAACCACAAGTTTTATAACAAGGAAGATGGAAAGGTAAATATAATGGTCTTTAAATGTGTCTCCGACAATTGCAAGATAACTGCTTATATTTTGATACACACCAAAAATATTGAGAGCTAATAGTGATTCTGATGCACTATGAAATCTTTCAACGGCAGAACCCCAGAGTGTGAAAAAGACCTTGTCCTGTGAATCTAAAGCGGAGACGGCGATAATGTCCATGATCCAGCCCGCAGCATATATGACAGCCACTGCTAAGAATGCAATTATCAATTTACTTGGCTGAATAGACATGCGGAAGGCTTTAAATACTTTTGGAAAAAGTAAGTTGTCGAAAAATTTCGGCGATTCTTTTTCGTTAACCATTTTGCTTCCTTTCAAAAAGGTTGAATTTACTATTTGTTTAGCAGAAGACAGATGTTGATATATATAGCTTATTATTACTAATTTTCAATAGTTTTTATGATATTTTATTCACGCAATAGTTATTTAACCATTGTCCGAAGGTCTTTCAGAAAAATTTTTAAGCTGCTCGCCAGAT
>CAZIED010000088.1:0-5514 GCA_964538525.1 uncultured Pirellulales bacterium
AGTCCGTCTTTCATCGCAAAAAAGAAAAGGCTGATGACCCATGAAGGTTATCAGCCTTTTCTTTTTCATTGCCCCGTGGCATTAATATCTGTGGTCTCCTTCGCCACCACAGAATATAAAAACTAAAAACAAGATACACTTATTCAAAGGCAATACCGACGCCTATACTCGCATCCTTTAGCGTATTGTTACGGTCTATTCTTACAACTCTGCCTCTTTTTATACGTGCAAATTGCCCTTTCTGCTCAGCTAAAACGGTTGTTCGCGGGAAATTAACTTCCACGATATTGCCGGTTTGAATCGGCGTTGTCATTGGAATAGTAAGATATACCCCAATTTTGCTGATATTGTAGCTTTTACCATTGAAAAACCTATTTGCTGTGGGTAACCAAACACTAACAGGCCAATTCAGATTAGTTCTGCTTTCCTTCCGTTGTTCTATTACAGCTTCCATAATCCTAATCTCCTTAAATTATCATTTCCTAATGATAATCATATCGGCCATGTAAATTTGGGTATATTAGCATATCTGCACAAAATATAAACATTATATTTAAAATTTATTTACCCTTTTATAAAAGATACTAATATTAGTTATTTTATCGGTCTTGTTTTTTTTGCTAATTACAAGAGCAGGCATTTTAAAGAATTGATGCACAATTCGATGATTCAATTTGGTAAGTCATCTTGTGATATCAAAAAAATTATTGTATTTTATAAAAATTATGCAGACGAAGGTTATAAAGCTTGATGAAAATAATCCTGATGTTGAAAAAATAAAAGAAGCTGCGCATCTTATTGATTGTGGCGGCCTCGTGGCATTCCCCACTGAAACGGTTTACGGCATCGCTTGCAGGATACAAACCAATTCGCTTCTAAAACTCGATAAGCTCAAAGTGAGAATGCCCGGAAAACGTTATACTTTGCATATCGGCCAAAAAGATGATATTAAAAAATATGTTCCTGCGATTAATCTAAGAGCTTTAAAACTAATTAAAAATGCCTGGCCAGGGCCGTTGACCCTTATTTTTGAATTAAATGAGCGGGATTTGAGAAGGCAACAACAAAGATTCAAACAGGAAGTTTTCGAAAATCTATATAAAGATAACTCAATCGGTGTTCGATGCCCCAAAAACCATATAGCTTCTTTATTACTGATGTTAACAAGTAATCCCGTAGTTGCGCCAAGTGCAAATCCGTCCGGCGAAATCCCAGCAGTAACGCCGGAGCAAGCTCTTAAGCAATTCTCAAACAAAATAGAAATGTTGCTGGATGCAGGTCCCTGCAGATATAAAAAAAACAGCACAGTTGCTAAAATCTGCCCCACAAAGGTTGAAATCTTAAGGCCGGGCGTTTATGATCAAGAACAACTGGAAGAATTATCTACGGTCAAATTTCTATTCGTTTGTACCGGCAATACGTGCAGAAGTCCAATGGCCGTAGGAATATTTCGCAAATATCTTGCAAATAAATTAAAATGCGAAGTTGACCAGCTCGAAAAAATCGGATATAAAATAACCTCCGCAGGTATTTTAGATATGTCTGGCGCTTCTGCAAGCAGAGAAGCAATAGCAGCTTGTGGGGCTAAAGGGATTGATATTAAGGCTCATAAAAGTAGAGCAATATCACGCCAGCTTATACAAGAAAGTGACTATATATTCGCAATGGAGCGGATGCACTGTGAAAGTATCATTAATTTGTGTCCCGAGGCCGAAAGTAAATGTGTCTTATTATCTGGAAATCAAGACATTGCCGACCCAATCGGTCAGGGGCAAGAGTTCTTTAATGACTGCTTAGAATTAATAGAAAAATCTGTAAAAAAAAGGATTGACGAGCTTGTGATATGAAAATTGCAGTTGGAAGCGACCATCGCGGCTTTGAAGCAAAACAAATAATCAAGGCCATAGTGACTCAATTAGGTCACGAATGCATCGACGTCGGCACCGCTGACAGCAAACCAGTAGATTATCCCGATTTGGCATATCTTGCAGCAACATTGGTATCGAGAAAAGAAGCTGATAGAGCCATATTAGCCTGTGCAACCGGCCTGGGTATGTGCATAGCGGCAAATAAAATTAAGGGGATCAGAGCCGTATTATGCCATGATGATTTATGCGCACAGATTTCGCGCGACCACAATGATTCAAATATCCTCTGTCTGCCAGGCGACCAAATTAGAGAAGGACATCTGCGAAAAATAGTCGAAGTCTGGCTAAACACCGAATTCGCTGGTGGAAGACATCAAAGAAGGGTCAATAAAATAGCAGCTATCGAAGAAGGCAGAGACCCACGAGAAATCACACGCAGCTGAACTATTCCGGCTCACAGTCAGTATCACGAAAATGAACAAACCTCGTTTCCCCGAATTTCGATTTCAAAGCTGGCCGGTTTCAGCCGGTGCTCGGCAAATCTTTAACTTGAGAATATCTACAGAAAATTGTATCATTCTAACTCGGTCTTGAAGCTCAGTAATTTTTTCAACCTGCTTCTGCAATTGAGCCGTCAGCTCCTGGACCTTTGCCTTAGCCTGTCCTGCATCTACAATTGCCGCATCCCGTGAATAAGCAAGCTCTCCAACCTGTTTTCTCAAGTCATCGCGCAAACCAGTTAGAGCAGCGGCGTACTGTTTCAGCATGTCACGAGACTTAACAAGCTCAACAACTTGCTGCTGTAAGCCATTGCGTGACTCGGCAAGCTCATCGCGTGACTTTGTCAAATCATCGACCTGTCTTCGCAAAATTTCTATGCGCTCCTGTAAGGCGCCCCTTACCTCCGTAAGCTTGCTTACCTGGTCCTGCAGGTCTTCCCGCGACTTGGTAATTTCAATTATTCGACCCTGCAGATTGTCACGGGCCTGCGTAACGAGAGTTAGCTCCGATTCGGTTTTTTGCCGTGCATTTGTCAGCCTGAGCACGTCAGCACTCAAGGCTTCTTTTTCGCTCTGGGTTTTTTCCAAGGTGGTTTTGAGATTAGCCAGCTCCGCCTTTGCTTGTTCGGCTTCTTTAATCGCTTGCTGCTTTGCAGCTTTATCACAACCTGTCAGTGCAAGCAAATAAATAAAGACCGCAATAAATGTGAGAATCTCCTTCCCTTTTGACATCGTGGGCCTCCTTTCCCGTTTGGCTCAAGAAAGCCAAAAAAAACATCCCTGTATCATCCTCCGTCCGGCAAACAGACCAGACGACAATCCTGTTCAAATGAATTTTAGCGGATAATTGCCTCCGAAGGCTAAAACCACTGTTAATAAGGGATAATAAAGCGAAATGTTTAAAAAGCAAGACTTTTTTCGCTATCGGCAAAAAATATTTGATAAATAAAACAAATCTGCAGGATTGATACAATGGGTGTTAAGCCTTAGCAACAGAGGAGCCCGTTTTTACTCGGGCAATCTTTGCGGCTGTTTTTGTGTAAATACTGCTTATGCGTAATTTCCTGCGGCCCGCACCAATGGCACCAGCACCGATTGAACGCAGCTTTTTATATCTATTCTCGAGCAAGTTATCTATTCTGGTGCGTTTCAAGTCTGCCAGGGTTTTCGCTATGTACTTTTCAACGTTATAAACAGTATCGTGGACGTTACGATGTGCCCCACCAAGAGGTTCCGGAATAATCGCATCAATCAAGCCAAGTCTAATCAAATCTTTGCTGGTAAGCTTAAGTGCCTGGGCAGCATCGGCTGCCTGCGAGCCGTCGCGCCAGAGAATCGCGGCACAGCCCTCAGGCGATATTACCGAATAATAAGCGAATTCGAGCATCGCCAGCCTATCGCCAACGCCTATTCCCAGTGCACCGCCAGAGCCACCTTCACCAATACAGATGCAAATTATCGGCACCCTCAGACGCGACATCTCCGTAAGATTGACCGCTATTGCATGGGCCTGGCCGCGTTCTTCAGCTCCAATACCCGGATAGGCACCCGGCGTGTCAATGAGCGTAACAATGGGAATATTAAATTTTTCCGCAAATTTCATCTTGGCTATTGCCTTGCGATACCCCTCCGGATTGGGGCATCCGAAATTGCAGGCGATCTTTTCCTTCATGTTTCTGCCTTTGTTTTGGCCAACGATTAAAACCTTGTTCCTGGCAATCTGCCCGATGCCGGTTATGATTGCCCGGTCATCGCCAAAGCATCTATCGCCGTGCAGCTCGCGAAAGTCCGTTACCATCAGATCAAGATAGTCGGTTAGAAGCGGTCTATTTGGATGACGAGCTACCTGAACAACCTGCCAAGCGGTCAGATTTGAATAGATCCGTTTCAACTCGGCAACCTGCTTCTGCTGAAGGCAAAGAATCTCAGTAGAGTAGTCGATACCCTTGATTGAGCTGAGCTTACGAAGCTCGCTCATCTGGCGGTCTAAGTCGGCTACTTTTTCTTCAAAGTCGAGGTGCTGACTTTTGTTAACTGTATTGTAATTAGGCGGCATTTTCTCAAATCTCGATTTTCGATACTCGTTCCTCGCCCTCGATTCGATCGGGGTGAATCGAGGATCAGGTATCAAGCTTCCAACAAGATAAAAAATGTTAACATTTTAATAGCACAAATTAAAGAAAAAAATTGACTTTGGTAACCGGTAACTGGTTAATGGTAACTGATAAATAAAAAAATAATTACCAATTTCCAATTTCAAATTACCATTTAAGGTCTTTATTGTGAAAGAGTTAAGACAAATTACCATTATCGGGCTGGGTCTTTTAGGGGGTTCGACAGCTTTAGCGATTTTACGCTCTTTGCCCGGCGTAAAAGTCGTTGGTTTCGCGCATCGCCTTGCTACTCGACGAAAAGCAGGGAGGCTGGCTGTTGCAACCGAAATCACCAACGACATAAAAAAGAGCGTTTCGCAGGCAGACATGGTCATTTTAGCCACGCCTATATACTCGTTTGAGGAAATCTTTAGCACCATTGCTGATGTAGTACCACACGGAAGTATTATAACCGACCTCGGCTCAACAAAAGTCTTGCCCCACCGCTGGGCAGAAAAGCAACTGCCGGAAACAGCTCATTATGTAGGCTCGCACCCAATTGCCGGCTCAGAGCAAAGAGGCGTAGAATTTGCCAGAGATGACTTGTTCGACCAGGCTCTCTGCATTTTAACAACTGCTCCAAAAACTAACCGTCAGGCGCTGCATACACTCAAGAGATTCTGGTCGGATTTGGGTTGCAGGGTGAAATTGATGACGCCGACAGAGCATGATAGAATCTTTGCCAACGTCAGTCATCTGCCGCATGTGACGGCTGCAGCATTGACAAATGCCAACAGATTAGAAGAACTCAAATTAGCCGGCAAAGGCTTTATAGATACATCGAGAATTGCATCGGGACCTGCCAATATCTGGGCCGATGTGCTGCTGACAAATGCAGGTAACATTAACCGAGGTATTGACAGAATGATAATCGAGCTGTCAAAGCTGAAAGAAGCAATCACAAACCAGGATAGAAAACAGATAGAAAAACTGCTTGAATCTGCAAAAAACAAACGAGCCGCAATGATAAGCTACAAAATGAAAAAGAAGGAA
>CAZIED010000088.1:5614-9048 GCA_964538525.1 uncultured Pirellulales bacterium
ATCTGCAAAAAACAAACGAGCCGCAATGATAAGCTACAAAATGAAAAAGAAGGAATTAATATCGTGAAGCAATGTACTATGTAGATACGGTCTTTTCCATTTAATGCAGATTTCTTCTTATATAGTATATATTTTCAGATTTCGTCATTATGAGTGAAAAGTCAGAGCTTAAATATACAAGACATTTCAAAGATATGTTAAAGGAACGTTCGATTCCAATGTCATGGATAACGCAAACTTTAACTGAGCCAGAAAAAGTTGAAGACCGAGACGATGGTACGAGACATTTTTTACGAAAAATATCTAAATATAGAAACCGATGGCTAAGGGTCATTGTCAATATTACTGTGGTACCCAACAAAGCAATCACAGCTTTTTTCGACCGAAGATTGAGAGGTGAACAATGAGGCTTAAAATTGATAAAGAGAACGATACCCTTTATCTGCGACTTGATGAAAGTAAGGTAGTCGAATCAGAGGAAGTTCGGCCTGGAGTAATCCTTGATTTCGATAGCCAAGGCCGTGTCGTCGGAGTAGAGTTCCTTCAAATTAGCTCACGTGCTACCAAAGAAGAACTCTCATCTATTCAATTTCAAACAGTATAAAATATGTAATAACATGGAGTTATTCGCGTGATAAAAGTAAGGGAGTGTTATCTTGAAACAATGGAGGTTTGAGGTTTTTAACCGGCCCGGATTTACTGATGTGCACGGCAACGGCGTCCTCGAGGATATAAAAGAGCTGGGTATCAGCGCGGTCGAAGCGATCCAGTCGGCTAAAGTTTTTCTAATCGAGGCGGACTTCGATGCAGACTTTGCACAGCATGTTGCAAAAGAGCTTTTGGCTGACCCGGTTTGCCAAGAGTATTATATAGGTAGAAGCGGCTCGCCGGCAGGCCTTGCAAAGGTTACATTAATCGAAGTGCACCTAAAAAGCGGTGTCACCGACCCCGTGGCAGAATCTGTAATGGCGGCCCTTGCCGACATGGGCGTAAAAGCCAACAACGTCCGCACCGCACGAAAGTACGTGCTCCTTGGTGACATTAAATCCAACAAAATCGAAACCATCGCAAAAAAAATCCTGGCCAACGATTGTATTGAGGTCGTGCTAATTGGCAATGAAGCCGAACCGCCAAATCCGCATCTCAAACCATACCAATTGAAGATAATACATTGGCCTATAAGTGACCTGGATGACAATGGGCTATTGGCACTGGGCAAGGAAAAAGATTTATTCTTGAATCTTGTTGAGATGCAGACTATTCAAAAATATTACCAGAAGCTCGATAGAGAACCCACCGATGTCGAGCTTGAGGCAATAGCCCAGACTTGGAGCGAGCACTGCGTCCACAAAACGCTCAAAAGCGCAGTCGATATGACAATTAACGGCCAGAAGATACACTTTGATAATCTGCTTAAAGATACCATTTTCAAAGCTACCATGCAGCTCAACAAGAAATGGTGCATATCTGTTTTTACCGATAATGCAGGCGTAGTGGAATTTGACGAAGAATCAGCGATATGCTTCAAGGTAGAAACGCATAATCATCCTTCGGCTCTCGACCCGTATGGCGGCTCGGCTACCGGCATAGGCGGAGTCATCCGTGACCCGATGGCAACCGGATTAGGAGCAAAGCCTATCGCTAATACGGATATATTCTGCTTCGGACCACCCGACAAAAAACTCGAAGAGATTCCCAAGGGAGTCCTGCATCCGAGAAGGATTATGAAAGGCGTGGTCGCCGGCGTCCGTGACTATGGCAACAGAATGGGAATACCGACTGTCAATGGTGCAATCTACTTCGACGACAGATATATAGCTAATCCATTGGTTTATTGTGGAAATATAGGCTTAATCGACAGAGATAAATGCTTCGGCAATCCACAAATAGGAAATCTGATTGTGGTGGTCGGCGGCAGAACCGGCCGTGATGGAATACACGGTGCAACCTTCTCAAGCGGTGAAATGACCCACGAGCATGAAACTATATTTTCTCACGCTGTGCAAATCGGTAATCCAATAACTGAAAAGAAAGTCTTGGATGTGCTGTTACAGGCTAACCAAGCCAATTTGTATGAGGCAATAGCCGATTGCGGGGCAGGCGGATTGAGCGGCGCGGTGGGTGAAATGGGTAAGCAGCTCGGCGTAGAGGTCGATTTGGAAAAAGTGCCGCTAAAATATGCAGGCCTTAACTACACCGAAATCTGGATTAGCGAAGCCCAGGAAAGAATGGTTCTGGCCGTCAAGCCGGAGAATCTGAATGCAATTATGAAAATCTTCGCGGATGAAAATGTTGAAGCGACGTTAATTGGAAAATTCACCGGCGATAAAAAGCTGACTCTGCGATATAACGGGCAAAAGGTCGGTGAGCTGGATATGGAGTTCTGGCACGAAGGGCTGCCAAAATATTCTCGCATGGCTGTCTGGCAAAGCCCTAAACTGGCCGAGCCTGTGATCGCTGAAAAAGATAATTATAATGAAGAGCTTCTGAAGATTCTTTCCTCTTACAATATCGCCAGCAAGGAATGGGTGATACGCCAGTACGACCACGAAGTCCAGGGCGGCTCGGTAGTAAAGCCGTTGACAGGTATAACCAATGATGGCCCCGGTGACGCAGCAGTAATAAAGCCAAAGTTCGATTCGGATAAAGGACTGGCTATCAGCTGCGGTATGAATCCCTGCTATGGTGACATCGACCCGTATTGGATGGCTATGGCCGGCATTGATGAAGCAATTAGGAACCTTATATGCGTGGGTGGACGAGCCGACAGAATTGCTCTGCTTGATAACTTCTGCTGGGGTGACTGCACGAAGCCGGAAACATTCGGCACATTAATGCAAGCGGCTCAGGCCTGCTATGATGGTGCGATGGCATTCAGTGCTCCATTTATCTCCGGCAAGGACTCACTCAACAACGTATTTGCCTGCGAAGACGGCACAAAAATTTCCATTCCCTCCACACTCTTGATAAGTGCAATATCTATAGTTGATGACATAAATAAGTGCGTCACAATGGACACAAAAAAAGCCGGCAACATCTTGTTTATTGTTGGCGAAACCAAAAATGAGCTGGGCGGCTCGCACTTTTATAAAATCAAAGGCGAGCTTGGAGCAAACGTCCCGAAGGTGGATTTACAAACAGCACCCAAGTTTGCACAAAAGATCGCAGCAGCGATAGAACGAGGGTTTATTGTAAGCTGTCACGATTGCTCCGAAGGAGGCCTGGCCGTGGCGCTTTCAGAGATGGCTTTTGCCGGTGGTCTTGGCATTGAAGCCGATTTGCGGGGATTGCCAAAAAGTAAAGACTGCTGGCGAATAGATGCACAGCTCTTTAGTGAAACAACATCCCGCTATATAGTGGAGGTTGAGCCTGAAAAATACAACGAATTTGCCAAGACGATGCTGAATTTGCCTTTCGGCCAAATAGGAAAGGTG
>CAZIED010000089.1:0-9043 GCA_964538525.1 uncultured Pirellulales bacterium
TCGGACGGTTATTTCTTTGTCGTTTTTAGTGCTTTCCGCAACAGAAACTAATTAGCAGTTTCACCATGTCCTTATCACCCTCCCAGATAGCATAGACGAGCGGTGTATAACCTTCACCATCCTTTGCGCTGACATTGGCTCCTTTGCTAATGAGTAGCTTAACAGCATCTTTGCTGTGATCCCAGATAGCGTAGTTGAGCAAGATATAACCGCCCTCGTTCTTTGCATTGACATTGGCGCCCTTTGCGAGCAATAGATCCACTATATCCTCATAGTTGTGCGAGGCTGCATAGTATAGAGGCGTCCCACCGATGCCGCCTTTTGCATCGACATTGGCACCTTTGCTTATAAGAAACTCAACGATTTCTTTCTTGCCTGAATTGGCTGCAGCACACAAAGCTGTCCAGCCATAACAGTAGTCGTCTTGTGAATTTATGTCTATCCCATCTTGCAGACACTTTCTTAGTTTTTCTATATCTCCCAAATAAGCAGCAAGATGAAACTCAGATACTTTAGCACCCTTTGAAACCAGAAGTTCAACCACCTCTTTGCGACCTGCTTCCATAGCCGAGAACAAAGGCGTAATGCATAACCTACCCCCTTTTAACCACATTCTCTTTGTGTTGACATCTGCACCTTTGCTGAGCAATAGTTCGACGGTCTGCTTGTCCCCGCTCATGGCCGCGTAGTGCAGAGGTTTTAGCTCTGTAATACACGAGGCATTGACATCTGCCCCCTGGCTGATGAGTAACTTGGCCACTTCTGCATGGCCTTTCTCGGACGCAAAATGTAGTGCGGTCCTTCCTAGCTTGTCTTTAGCATCGACATCGGCGCCTTTTGAAATGAGCAGCTTGACTTGTTCTATGTCGCCATCGGCAGCAACCTTGTGGAGTGACAGATCTGTGGTCTTAGATTGTGCTCTGGCTGACAGCACAAGTGCCGTAGGGACAGTCAGTAGAGCTAAAAGCATTACGATTGTCACTGCTACTAAGCTTGGGCGTTTGTAGAATTTTTTTCCTGGCCTTAACATAGTTTTTATCCTTTCCTCAATATTTTTAACTGGACCGGCTACAGCCAACGATGGAACAGGCCGGGTCGATTCGTGCTCCTCAACTAATATGTTCACAATTGCTATACTATAATCTCTAACTTTAGTACCCAAACGGGCGATGGCCATTTCATCACAGCATTTCTCCCGCTCAGCACGGATTTTCTTATTCGCCCACCAGACAAACGGATGAAACCAAAATACAGCCTGGGCGATTACCTGCAGAACGTTTACCGCAGCATCAAACCGCAAGACGTGACATAACTCATGACCTAAAATGCCTCTGCGATGCTCAGCATTATCAAACTTGACGAAATCGGCGGGAAGATAAATGCTGCCACGCAGCAATCCCCACACAAACGGCTGGCCTATACCGTCAATCAGCCAAACCTTCGGAAAAAGTTTAATCCGAAGACTGGATAATAAGGGCTCGATTCCCGATTGCAATTCAGTTGGCACTTGCTTTCGCCCCCGCCGAATCCACCGATGAGTCCATAATGCTTTTGTCACAGCGATAATCACAAATACAGTCGCTCCAATAATCCAGCCCAATGCAAGCCACCGGCGTGTGGTTAATCTCGCTGTTATTTCTTTTGCGGTCGGTGCTAAAGCAGATGTAGGAGGTTCTGGTTCGACCATATTTACGGTCTCGTTTGTAAACGTGGGCATTTGTGTTGGTAATATTGGGACTGGTTTCACCAGTTTGTTCTCCGGCAGAATTGCTAATGGTACGGTAAACAAAGGCGGCACAAGGCATTTGGCTAAGACAATCAGCCAGAGTAAATACCGTATGTGTGCGCTTCTATTTCTCAGTAGCCATGTTGCTGCTGATATTACTATAACCAGGATTGCTATCTGCCAGCTTTGGGTAAGCAGATAATTTGTGATGTGGTCAAGATATGTTTGCATTTTTGTCCCTCCATAAAAAAGTATTTACTTTTTGTCTATAAAGCACTTAAGCCTTTCAATATCTTCGGCCTGGATTTCGCCGTGTTCTGCTAAGTATTGTATAAGTGGAACAGGGTCGCCGCCGAAAAGCCTGTCAAGAAAATCACTAACCGACCTTTTTATGACGGCTTCGCGTTTTACAACTGGGTAGAATACATGGGCTTTTCCTTGAGCTTTGTGCTTCAGATAGCCTTTCTTTTCAAGTCGACGTAAAAGCGTCTGAACCGTTGCATAGGCTATTTTTCTTGTTGAAGGCAAACTGTCGAAGACCTCCTGCACTGTTGCTCTATCGCGTTGCCAGACTAATCTTAGAATTTCTGTTTCAGACGGGCTTAAGGCCGGCAATCTTTTGATTGTCATAGTAATTCTCCTTGCACGAGTGTATTTTACAAATGTACAACATAATATCGTACATCTGTACAACTTGTCAACGAAAAAATAAAAATTTTTTCCTTAAGTTGACAGATTTTTTCTTTTAGCCTATTTTAATATCTTTGGAAAAGTACAGATGAAAAATGTTACTAAAATAATATTTGTATTGCTTGTTTGCAGTTCCGCAAATCTTTCTGCGGCAGGGAGACTGACGGAAAATTTTATTACTTACCATGGAACAAGTGACGCATCAGCAGCAGTAGCGATCAGTGATGATATGTTTATCGTTGCTGATGATGAGAATAACGTTTTACGAATTTATAAAACTTTAATGTCTGGCCTGCCGATTTTTTCCTACGATTTGACCGATTTTCTCGATGTTGACCAGGAATATCCTGAAGCGGACATCGAAGGAGCAACTAAAATTGGCAACCGTATCTACTGGATTACCTCGCACGGCAGAAATGAAGATGGCAAGATGCGACCGAGCCGATACCGTTTCTTCGCTACCGATATCGAGGTTCAAGATGACAAGGTCTCGATCCAGCCGGTGGGTATTCCTTGTAAAACTCTTATTCAAAACTTGTTAAAAAGCGATGCTTTGCGGAATTTGGGGTTGGATAAAGCGACTCGCCTCGATGAGGCAAAACTTACAAAGAAGGAACGTGAAAATCTCGCACCTAAAAAGCAAGGTTTGAATATCGAGGCGCTCTGTGCAACGGCTGACGAAACAGTTCTTTATATCTGTTTTAGAAATCCCCGGCCAAATAAAAAGGCATTGGTGGTACCTCTTTATAATGCGTACGCGATTATAAAGCAATCAGCTTTACCAGTACTGGGAAAGCCAATCTTATGGGACTTAAATAGTCTGGGCATCAAAAGCATGGAGTATTCTGCTTTTCACAAGGCCTTTTTTATTATAGCCGGGCCTCACAATGAGGGCCGGAAGTCTGTTTTATATCGATGGTCTGGGAGAATTGATGAGCAGCCGAAATTAGTGCGTAATTTGGGTAATAATAGAGATTTTACTCCTGAAGCTCTGATTTGTTTTCCAAATTCAGAAAAGCTTTTAGTGCTGAGTGATGACGGCAGCTTGCCTGTTAAAATAGATAATTTTTCAGAGTGTATGCAAGGCAGACTCAATGATGACGGCACATGTCCTAATAAGTTTTTAACCGATCCAAATAATAAGACTTTCAGGGCGATTTGGCTTATCCCATAAAAATCCTATAATACCAGACAAAAAATATCCTCTCTACTGGGTCAAAAATACGCCGCTACAACAATACTATAACAGAGACCTATTCCTTCGACTTCGCTCAGGACGAGAAGAGAACTATAGCGTCGCCGAAGCCTTCGCCTGCTATTGGCGGGCTTCGGCGACTTACAACCAATCTAAAATTTTGCGTCTAAAAAATCGTCCGAGGTATTGACTGGAATGAGATTTTGGGTAGATTAGTATTTTTTGCATGAGGGGAGCTTAAGACCCCACGTTTCACGTGGGGCTAAATATTTAGCAGGTTCATGTTGATTTTAGTTCTTGGGAGTTTGATATGATACAGGTCAAGGAGCTTCGGCGTAGTTTCGGGCCGGTTATAGCAGTCGATGGAATATCATTTGAGGTCGGCAAAGGTGAAGTGTTGGGCCTTTTAGGACCGAACGGAGCCGGAAAGACCACTGCAATGAGAATGCTGGCCTGTTTTATCAGGCCCGACAGCGGCACAGCCTCGGTCTGCGGATTTGACATCCTGCAAAAGCCTGTTGAGGTAAGAAGATGCCTTGGCTATCTGGCGGAGAATTCACCGGCTTATGGCGAGATGACGGTTGGCGGGTTTCTCAATTTCATTTGCGATGCAAGGGGAATAAATGGCGGCAAACGTAAGCAGGCACTCGACCGGATTGTGCCGATGTGCTCAATCGAATCCGTCTATCATCAGACGATAGAAACACTGTCTAAGGGATATAAACGCCGAGTCGGACTGGCTCAGGCGTTGATTCACGACCCGCAGGTGCTCATACTCGATGAGCCTACCGACGGCCTTGACCCAAATCAAAAGCATGAGGTCGGAAGCCTTATCAGTAAGATGGCCAAAGACAAGTGCATCATTGTATCGACTCATATCCTCGAAGAAGTCGAGGCTGTTTGTTCGAGAACAATAATCATCGCTGCAGGGCGTGTCCTTGTAGATTCCACGCCGCAGGCTTTGAAAGATAAGTACCAGTGCAGTCTGGATGAGGTGTTTAGGAAAATTACAAGAAAGAAAAGTATATAAAAAATCAAAATGCAAAATTCAAAAATAAGTGAGTTGTTGCCGCCACACGGCAACTCCGCAATTTTGATTTTTAATTTTTGATATTTGATTTTCCTGTAGAGGTGTAATATGCAAAGTTTTTGGGCGGTATTCAAAAGAGAGCTGAAAAGTTATTTTACCACTCCTCTTGCGTATGTATTTCTGGTGATTTTTCTATTCTTTTCAGGGTATCTGGCGTTTAAGCAGGGCTTTTTTGAGGCCCGCCAGGCTGATATGCGGGCGTTTTTTATAAATCTGCCGCTGCTTTATGTTTTCATGGTGCCCTCGACGGCAATGCGGCTCTGGGCTGAAGAGCGTAAGACCGGCTCAATCGAATTGCTGCTGACTTTGCCCATTACCATAAGGCAGGCAGTTTTAGGTAAGTTCTTCGCCGCCTGGTTCTTCCTGGCGATTGCATTAGCTTTGACCTTCCCTATGGTTATCACCGTCTGCTACCTCGGCGACCCCGATACCGGCCAGATAATTACCGGCTATATAGGCAGCTTCCTTATGGCAGGCGGGTTCCTTGCTGTCGGCTGTTTCTTCTCAACGGTCAGCAAGAACCAGGTTATTAGTTTCGTGCTGTCGGTAGTTATCTGTGCAGTTCTTGTTTTTGCAGGCTTGCCGACAACGCTGGGGTATCTATCGAGTTTTTTACCTGCCGGTCTAGTCTCGGCAATTGAGAGCATGAGCTTTAGACAGCATTTTGAGTCGATGCAAAAGGGCGTGCTCGAATTTAAAGATCTTGCTTATTTCGTAATATTGATTGTCGGCTGGATTGCTGCCAGCACTATTGTTTTGGATGAAAGAAAAGCAGCCTAATTTTAGTTTTGAGTTTTTAGTTTTGAGTTTTTAGTTTTATAGATGGAGCACTTAATGGAGCCTGTTAGAGAAACTAAAGAAAATCCCGTGAGAGACTTGAAAGAAAAGACCACGGGCGGAGTGAACCGGACAATCAGGATAATTTTGGGAGCATTTTTTGTCCTGGTGATAATGTTTTCTGCGATAAGTATATGTCAGAACATAGGTAAGTGGCTTAGGGTCGATTTTACCGAGCAGAGATTATATACGCTCTCCAATGGGACAAAGGCGATTTTGGCAAAGCTCAATCAGCCCATTACGCTCAAGCTATACTACGCGAAGACCGCAGCGATGAAAGGACCCGACCAAATCCGCTATTTCAACAACTATTATGAGTTTGTCAAATCGCTCCTTGAGCAGTACGCCGCCCAGGCAAAGGGCATGATAGACCTACGGATAATCGACCCCAGGCCTTATTCAGAGGATGAGGTCGAGGCTTTGCAGTACGGCCTGCAGCGGTTCTCTATAACCGAAGAGGAAAACTTTTTCTTCGGCCTGGTGGCACAGACGCAGTTTGGGGTGGAAAAGGTAATACCATTCTTTTCGCCGGATAGACAGGATTTTATCGAGTATGACATCAGCTATCTGATTGATACGGCTATTACCCGTCAGAAGAGGCGTTTAGGTATAATGAGCAGCCTGCCGGTTATGGGCGATGATATGAGCGGCTATATGGCCCAGATGATGCGTATGCAGGGACAACAGCCCAAACCTCCATGGACTATTGTGGAGCAGTTGCGCAAAAAATATGAGGTTACCGAGGTGCCTGCCGATGTCAACGATATTAATGACGTTGATATTTTGTTAGTAATTCATCCTAAGGACCTCGCCGAGAAAACGCTATTTGCTATTGACCAGTTTGTGCTCAAGGGCGGCAGAACGATTGTATGCGTTGACCCGCATTGTTGGGTAGATAGGCCCGACCAAAGAGCAATGCAGTTTGCAACAGCCTACAAACAAAGTTCCGACCTGAATGTGCTGCTGAAGACCTGGGGACTTACGATGCCGGATAATACATTTGTAGGCGACAGAAGCCTGGCGCTGCGAGGATCTCTTTCACGCGACCAGAGACCGGAGACCATCATAGGTCTTCTTAAACTGGGGCCGGGATGTTTTAATACTGACAATGTTATTACTACCGAGCTTAATCAGGTACAGGTCTTTTTTGCAGGTGCGCTGAAAAAGATTGGTGATGCAAATGAGATGGCAGGGATTGAACGGACGGTTCTTATAAAAACCACCAATAAGGGCAATAGCGTAAAGGTTGAAGGCTATGACCTAATGTTCTTGCAGCCAGCCAAGCTGATGGAAAAATTCATTGATGGAACCGAGCCGGTGGCGATGGGTTATTTGGTTAAGGGACGTTTCAAAAGCACCTTCCCAAACGGTATCGAGGTTGAAGTTAAATCGGATAAGTCCGCCGCGGAGGGTTCCAATAAGGCGGAAGACCCGAATAATGTAAAGAAGGTCAAAAAACGAATAGAGGGCCTAAAACAGGCAGAGCAGGATTGCGTGGTAGCGGTTTTTGCAGATGTTGACTTTATTAGTGACATCCTGGCCTATCAGGATTCATTCTTCGGAAAGATTGTTGTCGGCGATAACAGTGCTTTATTGCTCAACGCTGTTGACGACCTGACCGGCTCCAGTGACCTGATTTCCATCAGGTCGCGAGGCAATTTCCAGAGGCCCTTCACCATTGTAAATGAAATCGAGAAACAAGCTGAACAGGAAACAACCGAAGAGGTTGCCAAGATTAATGGTGAGCTTGAAGGCTTTAACAAGGAGCTGCAAGCTATTCTGGCCTCGGCTAAAGAGGAAAAGGCTGAAATTATCGGCAGCTCTATACTGCAAAAGCAGCAGGAGCTTGAGCTGAAGAAGCGCCAGGCTCAGCGCCAGTTACGCGAGGTGAATAAGAAAAGGCACCAGCGAATCGAGCATTTGGGTAACACGCTGCGCAATTTTAATATGCTGACAGCCCCGGCAGTGATATTGGCAGTTGCCGTTGTATTGGCGGTCCGCCGTAGTGTGCGAAAGAGGCATTATATTAGTCACGTAAGCGATGCCTGATGAAAAATTGAATATCAAAAATCAAATATCAAAATTCTGAATCCTGGTTCGTTGTTCATAGTTCAGAGTTCATAGTTTGTCAATGAACAATGAACCCAGAACTACGAACTTTTATAATTTTACATTTTGCATTTTAATTTTTGATTTTCTTTGGGGAGTTTTGTAATGAGTGATAAGAAACTTACTATATTGGGCATTGTGGCAGTCTGTATGGTAATTTGGGCGGTAGTTCAGTTCAATATCTCAAATAAACCCAAGACGGCATCAGAAAGTGCTGCCTATCTTATACAGGGCCTCAATCCCGCTGAAATCGGCAGCATCGTTTTAGGAACCGGCGAAAAGCAGGTAACATTGAAACGCCAGGGGGACAATTTCATTGTGGTCAATAAGGATAATTATCTAGCCGACACAAAAAAAATAAACGACCTGATTGCCAAATGCCTGGATATCCAAACGTCACAATTTATCACAGACAACCCTAACAATTACAATGACCTCGGCCTGACAGAAAAAGACGCCCGAAGTGTGGTCAAATTTCTAAAACCGGACGATTCGCTGCTGGCGGGAATAATTATAGGAAATGCCAAAGAAGCCGGTCGTGGCACTTATGTAAGATTAGCCAATAACAACAATGTTTATATAGCCTCAGAAGCACCTTGGATAAGTAGCGCTCCTATGGATTACATCAACGAGGAGCTAATTTCAGCCGACCGCAAAAATATCGTGTCGGTGACGGTCTCTTCGCCGGATGGACAATACTGCCTGAAGAAAAAAGATAATAGCGAAGACATTGTTCTTGAAAATATCCCGGCTGGCAAAAAGTTAAAAGACAGTGACAGCAAAAGCGTTTTTAACGCAGAAACGGATATGAGATTTACCGACGTTAAGAAGCAGCCGGCTGGAAGCGGCGATTTGACCTTCGACAGGCAGTTTGTTTGCAGATTGGCCGATTCAACCGTTTATACGGTAAAAATTGCCCAAAAAGACGGCAAAACTTTTGTCATCTGCCAGGCGGAATTCACCGACACGGCGCCTGTCACCGTGAAAAAGGAGGGCGAATCCGAGGAAGAGCTGAAAAAGAAGGAAGCTAAATTACTGGCTCGTGACAAGGCTAAAACTTTTTCCACGAAACATCAGGGATGGATTTACGAAATCGCAGATTGGAAGGCTCAGAATCTGACAAAAAATCTTGCAGATTTGCTTGAGGATGAACCAAAGCCGGAGCAAAAAGTAGAGCAGAAAGCTGAAGAAAAGCAACGGGTCGAACAAAAGGTAGAGCAGAAACCTGAAGTAAAGCCGGAAGAGAAGAAGCCTGAGCAAACCGAAAAGCCGGCTGAGCCTAATGTAATAGAGACCAAATCCACAGAGATGTAAAGATATGCCATATCTCAATGTTATGTAAAGTGGAGCCAATGAGATTCGAACTCACGACCTCTTGCATGCCATGCAAGCGCTC
>CAZIED010000090.1:0-3320 GCA_964538525.1 uncultured Pirellulales bacterium
AAAAGATTTAATAAATTTTATTAAGTTTTTTCATAATTTGATTGACAAATTTTTTTGAAGTGAATTTAGTATTGTTAAGTCGAGTTTAATACGAATGATTCAATCAACTGAAAGGGCAAAATGATGGCGAAGAAGAAAGCCGAGAAGGTGACAAAGAAAAAAGCCGCAAAGAAGAAAACAACGAAGAAAAAAGCAACGAAGAAGAGATAACGTAGTGACTTAGTTATAAGCTTGCTTGTTCAATGAATCGTAGGTTCTATCATCCTGGTGATATAACTCATAGGTGTTATCTGCTTTAGCTGAAAATTCGATAGGATGCAAGCTATACGAAAATGGAAGGTTACGTTAATACTAACCTTCCATTTTTATTTATATCCGCAATCTCGGTCGATATGTCTCGGTTATGCACCTGTAATATCCCAGACTTCTATTGCGAACCATTTTCTTGCAATACGTTATCGACCTCTTATACTATAGTGGATAAGAGTCCGTCTGAAGCCGGATAAACTCCGGGGCATAAGTTTTAAGGGAAGAAAAATTATGGATTATTTCCGCTACCAAAATGGCAGATTGTTTGCCGAAGATGTGCCGGTTGAAAAAATCGCCGATGATGTCGGTACGCCCGTGTACATCTACAGCAAGGCTACCTTTAAAGAGCATCTTCAAAGAGTTCAGCAGGCCTATAGCAAGCTCGATGCCATGGTTTGCTACTCAGTCAAAGCCTGCGGCAATATAAACATCCTAAAGTTTATGGCTCAGCTTGGTAGCGGCTTCGATATTGTGAGCGGCGGAGAATTATATCGCGTCCTTCAAGCCGGCGGCGACCCATCGAAGGTCGTATATGCCGGCGTAGGCAAAACCGACACCGAGATAATCGAAGCACTAAAAGCCGGCATAGCATATTTCAATATCGAGTCGGAAGCGGAGATGGAAAATTTAATCCGCCTGGTAAAGCAAGAAGAAAAAAAACTCAAAACTCAAAACTCAAACCTGTCCCGAGCGGAGCCGAGGGAACTCAAAACTCCTCGCGCTGCACTGCGTGTCAATCCCGATGTTGATCCTAAAACTCACAGATACACGACCACCGGCAAAAAAGAATCTAAATTCGGCGTTGATATCGAGCGGGCGCAAAAAGTCTTTGCCGATTACGGCCGAA
The DNA here is from genome assembly GCA_964538525.1 of uncultured Pirellulales bacterium. Taxonomy (GTDB): domain Bacteria; phylum Planctomycetota; class Phycisphaerae; order Sedimentisphaerales; family Anaerobacaceae; genus CAZIED01. The sequence goes on from CAZIED010000090.1 coordinate 1,157, forward strand.
ACGATGTAGTCAAACTTTGTGCGATTCATATTCATTTAGGCTCAGCCGGCCATACCGTTGAGCCTTATGTCGAGGCGATACAAAAAGTTTTAAGTTTGGTAGATCGGCTGCGAGCCGAAGGCTTTGCCATCGAGGCTCTCGATATTGGAGGCGGTTACGGCGCTGATTACGTTACCGGCACTGCACCGACCGCTGCCGATTATGCTGCATCAATTGTGCCACTACTATCAGGTAAAAATCTCAGGCTCATTCTTGAGCCGGGTGCAAGCATCGCGGCTAATGCAGCGATTTTATTGACGCGGGTTTTGTATTTGAAAAAGGGCGGCGAGAAGAAATTTGTTATCGTCGATGCGGGGATGAACGATTTGATTCGTCCGCCGCTCTATGGCGCATTTCATTTTATCTGGCCTTCAAAGGTGGGTGAAGAACTTACACCTATCCAGAGAGATAAAGATTTAAAGTTATCTGGTACTGAGGTTGTTGATGTAGTTGGGCCGATTTGTGAAAGCGCGGATTTCTTTGCGCAGGATAGGGCCTTACCGCCGGTCAAACGCGGCGATTTAATTTCGATTTTTACAGCCGGTGCTTATGGTTTTTGTATGAGCAGCAACTATAACGCACGCGGCCGCGCCGCCGAAGTGCTTGTCGATGGCAGTAACTTCTCCGTCATCAGAAAACGCGAAAGATATGAGGATTTGATTATTTTAGAAAAGTGATTCATTGTTCGTCCTTCGTCCATCATCCTTCGTGCATCGTGTCTTGTCACTCGCCTGCCTTGAGCGAAGTCGAAGGGCGTAGACGAAGCTTGCTCGCCTAAGGCGGGGCGAAGCACGGGTGACTCGTGCCTTGTCATTGCGAGCGCAGCGAAGCAATCTAAATCTATTATAACCGAAGAGATTGCCGCGCTCGGCTGCGCCTCGCTCGCAATGACGAAAAGTGTGGCCCCACGTCATTGCGAGGCCGTTAGGCCGAAGCAATCTCAATCCATTGTAACCAAAGAGATTGCCGCACTCGGCGGAGTTTATCCTGAGTATAATCGAAGGGCCTCGCTCGCAATGAATAGACCTACCACAAAACCTGGTCACACACAGTAAGCGAGGTTCTACAGAAATCGCTTGACAGAGAAATGTACACAATTTATCTTGGCACTTGATGATTAAATTTTGAAATCAACATACATTCATCAAATTGCAAAAGAGTTCTATATGAACATTAAACAGCTTCTTTATGAAAAACGAGATGAAATCCGAAATATCGCTGCCAGGCATGGTGCATACAATATTCGAATCTTTGGTTCTGTGGTTCGCGGCGAGGCTGGTCCTGATAGCGATATAGATTTTCTCATTGATGTAGGTCCAGCAACAAGCTCATGGTTTCCCGCAGGTCTTATCCTGGACCTCCAGGAAATTTTAGGCCAACCTGTGGAAATCGTAACAGAAAAAGCGCTCAATCCTTATATTCGCGAGCACGTGCTCCGCGAGGCCGTTCCATTATGAAAGATGACGCTGTTTATCTTCATCATATCATAGAGTGTATTCGGCGTATCGAGGAGAACGTCAAAGAGGGACGAGAACAATTTATGTCTTCTCATACCCTTCAAGATGCTGTGATTAGAAACCTTCAAACTATGGCCGAATCAACACAACATCTTTCAGATGATTTGAAGGACGCGCACCCTGAAGTTGAGTGGTACCGCATTGCAGCCTTTCGTAATGTTCTGGTTCACGATTATCTTGGTATTGATATAGAAAGAATCTGGGAAATTACACATCGAGATATCCCTGAGCTAAAGCAGTCCATCCTGGCAATGCTAAACTTGTCTGACGACAGTCAAGATTGGTAAGAATGAGATTGCCACGCCCGCCAAACGACGGTGGGCTCGCAATGACAGGAAAGAATATCGAATCCTTCGACACTTCGACGGTTCGACTCTTTCGACTACGCTCAAGACGGGTCCGCTCACCGCAGGCGTTGCTCAGGACAAGTATCGGACAATGAATGCTTTGCCAATCCGAAATTCTACATTCTAAATTCTAAATAAACATGTCCTGAGCGAAGCCGAAGGATTCAAACTACCAAAAATTTTAATGACCAAAATAATTCTGAATTCTGACTCCTGACTTCTGACTACTTACCTAACGAGTATCGAGTATCGAGTATCAAG
>CAZIED010000090.1:3420-8989 GCA_964538525.1 uncultured Pirellulales bacterium
ATCAAGCGACCGTAGCTTATGTTTCTGATGAAAATTCGGAAACGTTCGTCCCTGTAATTTTTTATCTACGTCCGAAAATACTCCAACCATTAGCATACTAAAGGCCGACACATAAGGAATTTTAACCATTTCCCAGTGTTATTTACAGACGCTATTGACATCATAGATAGAATGTGTTATTCTATATTTTATCCACGGAGGGAAATTCACAACGGCGGCGCCTTTAAGCTTCCGTTTTTCTGTACAAGGATTGAACGGGTCTGTGATTGTCTTATTAGGCAATAGCGAGATCACAATTGTATTTTAGAGCAGAGATTTTCCGGAGGAGCAAAACCGGGCAGTTCCATACATGTTTAAGAGAAGAAAGGCTTTAAAATGGACAGGCTAAAGAGATTTGGTGGTAATAAAATCAATATAAAAATTGCTTCGGTCGCGCTAATAGCTGCAATCAGTCTGGTTTTGGTCGCATCTGGATGCACCAGACAGATCGCCAGGGTTCGGCAAAACCAGCTTCAGCTCCAAAGTATCGTTCAGGGCAACGTTAGGCAAATAAACGATAATTCCACGCAAATCGGAGCGGTTACTCAGGCGGTACAAAATCTCAACAAGAACCAGGCCCAGCTGCAGCAGAAAATCAAAACTATTGAAGAGGATAATGAGCTGATTCGTGAAAAGCTGGTAGTTGTGCTTACTCAGCTCAGAGACGAGCTTGTTAGTCTTAACTCACAAATTAAAACTGTGGGCTTGACGAAAAGATAAAACGATTGCTGCCTATAAGGTTCTTTCGCCTTTTCGCTCTCTATTCTCATTTGGCAATTCAAAAGTTCAATTGCCTCCGGATGTATTTAGATACTTGAATTCCCAGAAGAAGCCGTCCGTCCGGCTGACTCCATAGTAAGCTGACAAGCCGAAATACTTACGTACGAGCTCAAACTCCGGCAGAAGGCCGGAATCAAAAAAATCATCTGACCGTGAAAATTCAACAAAAGGCAAAGGTGATTTCGAACTCATCGATATGCCAAGGTTGATATCTGAGTCTTTGTTTGAAGTTTTGATATTTTGTGGGCGTTCTTTTAGCATTTGCCAGAAGATTTCACCAGAAGTGCTGTTATCTTGAAAACCTGCCATGCCTACGACAGAGGGAATCGTTAATTTGGCGGTATTGAACCACTTTGACGCAGTTATTGATGCGGCTTCGGCGCCGCTGATTGTGCGAATTATACGCTCAACGGCTGGTTCATCTGCAAAAATGAGGTACGTGTTCGTGACCGTAAATGCCAGATTAGGTGCTCGCGGCTCGTCAGGGGCGGCAGGTGTTTGTAACGTTTGAGCTGCGTTTTCGTGGTATGAATGCTGCCGGTGACCTGTTTGCCGCGGGGCGAGCATTGGTGTCTTTCGTCCCGGCCTAAGAGCAGGAACGAATGATCTTAGGTCAGCCGAATATATCGTATGACCTAACAGCTCACGCCTGGCGTCAGGTTTATCGGGAGCTATCCGTTTGTCATATAGAAGCGACAGGGATTTTTCGAGGTTGCTGCGGTTATTTATCGCCACGGCCAGCAGCATCTGGGGATCAGAAGAATTGGAGATCGGCTTATTGATGCTTTGAGCGATTATAATTTGTGACCCTAAATAAGCGATTATATCGGTTTTTAGCTGCAGCCCTGGCTCTCCCTGTGGACCTGGCGGAAGAAGCGGTACGTGTGTCAGCGCTGCGTACTGCGGAGAGAAACTCAGCAGGATATTATAAAGCTCATCGTAGGCCTTTTTAATGTCCAGATTAATAGATATCAATGAATATGTTGAGTCCGGTATGAACTGTGGAGTTTTGATGGCAGCAGATTCAACATCGAGCATCTTAAAAAGGCCTTTTTTAGGGCCGTTGATTTTTAGAAATACTTTGCAGGAAGATGACCCGCCCGGGTCTCTGGCGATGCCGAATGCCCCGCCGAGTGCGGAAGCATTATCAAGCCCAAGATTGGCGACTATTGTTTTCGCCTGGTCGGTAGTATCATCGGCAAGTATTGAGCTGATGATTTGTTTTATATTGACGTAGAAATCGACATCATGGTGCGGTCCGACAATCTTCATTGTGGCGGCATAGTCAGATTCGTCGAATAGAGTCGGGCTTGAGGCGCCTTGAAGGTGTGCGATAACGTGTTTGAGGATGTCCAGATTTGTGCAGCCGATTAGACAGTCGTCGATAAAGCAATAATTTATTGTTTTAGATGACTTCTGTATTATTGTTGTGATGGCGACATTGCGGTAGTCTTCGGTTTTTCGGTGGGCGTCGTCTTCAACTGTCTTTGTGACTATTTTATCCACCGCCTCTTTGATTTTGGTTATGTTTTCGCCCCACTGGCTTATGAATAAGATGGGAGTCTCATTTGCGTCTTTTATCTGGCTGCCCAGGACAAAAGCTATAGATACTCTGCCTTGAGGCAATACATCGGTATCTACGAGTATCTTGAGAAGGTCGTTGTCCGCTTTCTGGATTTGTTCCTTTAGTTTTGTTTTGATGTTTCCAACGACAGATGCCATCGCAGGCTCTTTGTATAGCTTGTAAAAGCTGGTTTGCTCAAACTGTTTTCTGAGCTGACTAAAATCGATAATATCCACCAGCAGGATTGTCTCAGGTGGAACGAGCTTGGCTGTTTGGGGAAGCGTACCAGTCTTTGCTTTGCCGTTGACGAATGTAAAAGAGAATATGAAAGCTGCACAAAGGAATATTTTGACGATATATCTCATTTAATTTCCTTTCGTTGTGTTGGAGGTATCTCTATTTATCCAGGCTCTTTTGCGGCAATTTCGGTGCTGCCTTATTGTGTCTTCGGTCCGGCTGAATATATTTGTAACCTGTGTTTGGACTATCTTTGTCGTATGCAAAGGCATCACGGTTTTCTATGAAATGTTTTACATAATCTATTGGTATGGCAAAACCCAGCCCTCCGAAGAATATATAACCCATATTTGTGACGCCGATGACCTCACCTGCCAGATTAAACAGCGGCCCGCCGGAATTGCCGGGATTGATGTCGGTATTGGTCTGGAGATAGACAAGCCCTTCAAATGCCCTGTTTTTTGTGCTGATGACGCCGTTGGTAATTGTTCGCTCCAGGCCGAGCGGATTACCGATGGCAAAAACAGCTTCACCCACTTTAACTCTGTCGATGTCACCAAGATAGGCGAATTTGACCTTCTTGTCACCTATATCTTCGACTTTCAACAAAGCCAGATCGATAAATTGATTGATGGCTTCAATTTTAACCTTTTTGAATTTCTTTCTTTCAAAACCATTTTTTACTTTTTGGAACATAGTCACTTCGAGCTTTGTTTCTCTTTCTATCACGTGGTAATTGGTGATAAGGAATCCATCTTCGTTAATGAAGAATCCTGAGCCCATTCCCGCGGGACTTGAGACTAATACCACGGCCTGCGAAAATGCGTCCACACATTTTTCGATGGTTGTTTTCTGCAGATTAGCGGTTCTGAATAAGTTACCGGCCGGGACCTCAGATTTCTCTCTTGCGGTGCTCCAGTCGTTGGCGTCTATCAAATTGACGTCTTTGGTGTAACTATATTCGAGGATTTTATCTTTAGGAATGCTTAAAATCGTTATACCTATATCGATGAAAACGGCAGTTTCTTTTTCTGCAAGGATGTCACCGGTTAATATTTGTCCTTCTTTTAGAACAATTGTATCGGCAGGGCACACGCTATAGACCAACAAAACAAATAGAAAGAACGGGATGCAAAAAAAGCTTAATTTCATATATAATCCTTTATTTATTAGTTTTAATTATTGTTAGAATACGCTTTAATGAATGATTAATACTTTGCATTATTTGTCGGCCATTGTAAAGGCTGTTTTTGTGGCACAAATGAAAAATAGCTCAATCCAAAAGTAGTCAAGGCTGCTACTCTCAGAAGAGAAATTGCATTCGGATTGATAAAAAGTTTTATTTTTGGACTAAAGTTGCCGAAAAGAATATAATGGTGTTTTTGTTGAAAGTATTGGTTAATTGAATCAGGAGGATCGATAAATGCGTCCATATTTGAGAAGATTAGCAATATCATTGTTGAGCTTATTTGCAGTTCTGAATCAAGGCTCTGCCGCCCAATCCGGCCAGGGCGAAGTGGTAAAGCCGGCAACCGAACAGCAGCAGAAGCCTGAATCTGGCGCCCAGGCTGCTTTAGAGTCAACAGATATTGTTGCCAGGATTAGTGATTACGTTATCACAAAAGAGGAACTTAAGCAAAGAGTGATGGAGGAGATTTACCCTTTCCAGCATGGTGGTTTTGAAACGCCCAAGTCTGTTGATGTTAAAGCGGTGCTTGAAAAGATAATAGCAGAAAAAGCAATGGCAATGGAAGCCCGTAAGCTGGGTTATCTGGAGGATGAAGACGTTATAGCCGTGATTAAAAGATACAAAGACAGGAGATTGGCAAATTTGGTTTTGAACAAGTATATACAGCCCAGGCAGAGCGAAATTGCAGTTACAGATGCGGAGGTTGAAAGCCAGATCAAAGCCAATCCCAAGCTTAGTCAGGCACAGGCAAGGGCGATGCTTCAAAGACAGAAGGCAAACCGAATTATAGAACAGTATTACAACCAGTTATGTGAAAAGTTTCATTTTAAGAAAGAAGACCAAAATTTTCCCAAGGCGGCTGAAATCCAGCAAAGGCTTTTAAACACTCCGAAAATTCCACGTCAGCAGTGGTGGATAACCTCATCTCAAATAAAAGATGAATTGACAGCCGAGGAGAAAGACCTTGTTTTAGCAACGTATGACGGTGGAAAGGTGACGTTGAAGGACTGGTTCAATTCTTTGATGGAGATTGCGCCGCCATCGCGTCCAAAAGACATGAATACTCCCGCAGGTGTTGAACGGCTATTAAACCAGACTTTGAAACTGGCGATTTTTGTCGCTGAGGCTAAGGCGACAGAGCTTGACAAAGAGCCAGGTTTCGTAAAAGAGGTGAGACTGCGGGAAGATGAGAATCTTCTTGGCAAGGCTATGCAGGAAAAGGTTAAGGATGTTAAAGAGCCTAATGAGCAGCAGATAATTGCATACTTTGAGAGACACAAAGAGTATTTCGGTACGCCGAACATTCTCAAAATAGACCAGATTTGGTGTCAGGACAGAAGTACTGCCGAGAATGTAAATTCTGAATTGCAGGCCGGCAAGGATTTTGAATCGGTTAAAAAAGAATATTCTTTGCAAAAGCAGAGTAAGACAGTTGAAACGTCAGCGGACAGTGAAGGAATATTTTTTGATGAATTATGGAAAGGCGAACCAAACCAGGTAGTCGGGCCAGTAAAAGGCTTCTACCCTGAAGGAGTCAAGTGGCGTATCGTCAAAATATTGGAGAAAAAGCCAGCCGTGTTGAAAGAATATTCTAATGATATAAAGAATGGTGTTAAATTAAGGATAATGGACGAGCGGAGAAATGCAATCCTTGCCGAATATAGAAAGGAGCTTTTGGGAAAGTATCCATCCGAGATTTATGCCGACAGAATCAAGGATGTTGACCCGCTTAATATACCGTAAAGCAGTGGTATGACTAA
>CAZIED010000091.1:0-8858 GCA_964538525.1 uncultured Pirellulales bacterium
CATTTTGATAAATGCTGCGTTAATACCAGGCCAATCGAGTATAAGCTTCTGCATGTCACCGTCATTTACTGTAGTCTCAGCTATGGCAGGCCCAAGCAACACCTTAAGCTCCTCCGGCACAGTTAGCTTATAAGCGAGCTTACCTTCTTTGGCAGCAGAGTACACAAGGCTTGCTTTGGCTGGGTCCACAGATTTTGAGGGCATGAAAAAACTTAATGCAGCAAGAGCAAATAATGTGACAAGTCCGAAGATTGCAAGGAGCCAAAACACTATTCGTGTCAATATCCTGATAATCCTCCAAAATATTCGTGGAAATCGTGCCACGGCAGGCGTTCCCATAAGAGAATTCTCCGTTTACTTCAAAAGAAATTATCAGTTTTGATTTAGATAACAATATTAACTAATCGGGACTTTATTATGATAATCTTCTTAGGCTCCCTGCCGGCCATAGCATTGATTACCTTCTCGCTGGCTAGCGCCTTTTGCTTTATCTGCTCTTCATCTGCGTCAGAATTAACAATGATTTTATCCTTTATCTTTCCGTTCACCTGTACTGCAAGTTCAATTTCTTTTTCTTTTATCAACTCTGGGTCATAACCAGGCCAGGATTCGTAAGCTAAGCTCTCTTTATGTCCCAATCTCTGCCAGAGGTCCTCGGCAATATGCGGTGAGAACGGTGCGAGAATCAGAACAAATTTTTCAACCACCGATTTGGGTCTTTCATCTTGCTTGCTCAAGTGATTTACAAAAATCATCATCGCACTTATTGCCGTATTAAAGTTAAATGTTTCAATATCATCACCGACTTTTTTTATCGTCTGATGCAACAATCTGAGTGTCACCTCGTCTTTAGCCTCGGCACCTGTGGCCGAGGCAGCCCCCGCCACAGGTGCGGGGGCTAAATGGAATTCATTTACTGCTTCGTCAAGCTCACTTGTATCTTGCTCAACAATCATTCGCCATGTTTTTTGCAGGAACCGAAAAACGCCTTGCAGCCCTTGCATACTCCAGGGTTTCATCACCTCCAAAGGCCCCATGAACATCTCATAAAGCCGCATCGAATCGGCTCCGTAATCAGCAACAACCTTATCAGGATTGACTACATTACCGCGAGACTTGCTCATCTTTTGACCGTCTTCGCCTAAAACCATTCCCTGATTGACAAGCTTCTGGAACGGCTCTTTCGTGCTTACATAGCCCAAGTCATAGAGAAATTTATGCCAGAATCGTGAATACAAAAGGTGCAGCACCGCGTGTTCTGCTCCGCCGATATACAAATCGACAGGCATCCAGTATTTTTCTTTCTCGCAGTCCCAGCCTTGTTGAGTATTATTAGGGTCAATGTACCGCAAATAGTACCAGCAACTGCCTGCCCACTGCGGCATAGTGTTTGTCTCGCGTTTGACTTTTGAGCCATCCGGCAATATCACATTCACCCAATCACTAATATTAGCTAACGGCGATTCGCCCGTCCCCGGCGGCTTATAGTTTTCTACCTTCGGAAGCTCTAAAGGCAAATCCTCTTCCAAAAGCCCTGTCACACGACCATCTTCAATGTGCAAAATCGGGAACGGCTCGCCCCAGTACCGCTGCCTGCTGAAGAGCCAGTCACGCAGCTTATAATTGATAGCTTTATTCCCCAGGCCTTTCTGTGCGAGCCAATCTGTGATTCGCTCTTTGAACACCGCTGTTGGTAAGCCATTAAATTGTCCGCTATTGATTGCCTTACCATCTCCGACAAAACATACTCTGCCCTGTTTGACAAGCTCCGCCTGCTCTCTGTCCGGCGCCCGCCTGCCCAAAGACTCGTTCGGCGGGCAGGGCTCAACAACCGGCACAATAGGAATACCAAATTTATGTGCAAATTCGAAGTCACGCTCATCGTGAGCCGGCACCGCCATAATCGCACCGGTGCCATAGCTGATCAGGACATAATCGCTTATCCATATCGGTATTCTTTCGTTATTGACCGGATTTATAGCGTAAGCTCCCGTAAATACGCCGGTCTTTTCCTTCGCCAAATCAGTTCTATCAAGGTCACTTTTCCTTGATGTTTGTTCTCGATAGTTTTCAATGGCCTCTTTGTTCTCTTTGGTTGTAATAATATTTACAAGATCATGCTCAGGTGCCAACACCATATAGGTAGCCCCGAATAATGTATCCGGTCGCGTTGTGAAAATACGGATGCTTTCTCCAAAACCATCGACTCTGAAATCGACATCGGCACCGACGCTTTTGCCGATCCAGTCCTGCTGCAGTTTCTTTATCGACTCCGGCCAATCCACTTCCTTTAAATCATCAAGCAGTCTCTCGGCGTATTTTGTGATACGCAGCATCCACTGTCGCATCGGCTTTCTGACCACCGGATGGCCGCCGCGTTCGCTGACGCCCCCCACCACTTCTTCATTTGCCAGCACCGTTCCCAGTGCCGGACACCAATTGACCGGCACTTCTGCCTCGTAAGCCAACCGATGATTATCAATAAATATACGTTTATCCTCTTCGCTCAATTCTCCTGGCACGTTTAACTGTTCAATCAGCTTGGCTTTCCGTTCAGCTTCATCAAAGTAACTATTAAAAAATTTCAAAAATATCCATTGTGTCCATTTATAGTAATTTTGGTCTGTGGTATTGACCTCACGGTCCCAATCGTAGCTAAAACCCAGTGACATGATTTGCTCTCTCATCCTGTCGATATTTTTCTGTGTAGTTTCCGCAGGATGTGTGCCGGTCTCAATGGCGTATTGTTCAGCAGGCAGGCCAAACGCATCCCAGCCCATAGGATGCAGCACGTTAAAGCCCTTCATACGCTTGTATCGAGCGACTATATCGCTTGCAGTATAACCTTCCGGATGACCTACGTGCAGGCCGGCAGCGCTTGGATAGGGAAACATATCCAGCACATAATATTTAGGTTTAGAGCTGTCGAAGTCGTTTGCCTTGAAGGTCTTGTGCTCTTGCCAAAAATTCTGCCATTTTTTTTCGATCTCACCAAAGTTATAAAAACCTTTCCTGGAACACATCTATTTTTCGCGCTCCTTATCAAAATAGTGAACAATCTTTCCCTACACGATAAAATAAATATTCGAGAAAATCCACTAAATTTCTCACTCAATCGCTTATCGGGAACTTTAAAAAAACTATGCTTGCACAATTACAGATAAAGGATTTGGGGGCTAAATATTAGCTCCGCAGTTTACTGCGGGGTCCATTGCCAATCTGTAAACACAATCGCAAGCATGTCTGTGGAATAATCGGCAGCAATAACATCCGCCAACGGCAATTTATGAATTGAAAATGTTGTGTCACTAACATCATAAACGCGTAGATTGTCATTGTTTGAAACGCGGGCCAAACATCTGTCTGCATCAACCAACGGCACAAGCCAATCGTATTGTCCGGCATTGCCTACGTTTGGCGGATAAACGCCAACCCACGTCCGGCCGTTATCTATAGAGAATTCCGCCAGAACTTGGTTAATGGTTCCCTGACTTTCCCATTTGATAGTATAAATGCTGCCGGCCGTCAGAACCTCTGTGATGTTCGGTTCTGTCAAAGTAACAGACGAAGGCACAGGTGCAACTTTACGCAACGTGCTAAAATCCTGGTCGCCCCAATGATTAGGCGCCCCAAACGTAGAAAAATCTTTGCCGCCATCGTAGCTGCTCGAATTGGCGGTTATAGAATCGCTTGGGTCAGCTTTAAGTCTGAATATCTCGGTACTGCCTACACCACTATTAGGACTTACCCCTTCACCGGCGGGGCCAAATACAACAGCACCTGCCGCATTTCTTATTCTGAGCTGCCAGCTATTGTTGCTGACTGGAAAATTGGAAGCTTTAATGTACTGGCCGTCGGCACTATTGTTGGCCTGAACATTTATCCACCAGTCTCCCGCCTCCGGATTATAGCTTGTCTCACTGGGCACATCCTCGGAGACGGTTATGACGGTGCCGCTTCGCAAATCCGACCAAATCGGATGATTGGTCAAATCCAGCGTTACATTAAGCAGGCCATTATCGTAAATATCCAGCTTCCACATCCTCATATCAAGATGGTCGGCAATGACAACCAGCTCAAACCAGTCCCCGCCGTTACCCTGGATGCGTCCAAAATAAACATCGGATGCCCTGCCGCCGTCATCATCTGCCGCGGCATTTCCTCCATTTAGAAAGCTGTCACTTGCAACAGCGTTATATTCATTAAGAATAACGGGAGCAGAAAAACCCCTCCCAACCAAAATCCCAACGAAAGAAATCGCCAAGAGCAAATCAGCCTTCCTCATACTTCACCACCTTTCGTGAAAATATAAAACCACCTTATCTGCTCCGATGTCTAAACAGACGGTATCAATTTGTTTTCGACAAGGGTATTTCTACTTTCGCTGTAGCTTTGTTAGATGCTGGGACCCTATCAGAGCCTTTCTCCCACATACCATCCGGGCGAACCTGTAGGACACCTGTGTCGCGGTAGAATTTAAGGATTGCGATGGCGTAATTTACCATCGCCTTGGCAGCTTCATTTCGTGCCTCAAATAAGTCCCTCTGAGCGTCCAGAATCCTACGGCTGCTGGCACGTCCATACTGCATCAAAAGCGAGGTTTTCCTAAAATGTTCCTGAGCTACTGCAACAGCCTCACACTGAAGTTTATATCGCTGCGATGCTTCTGCAAGGTCACGGTACGCTTGACGGATCTCTAATTTAACCGTATCCGATGCTAATTCATACTCTCGCTGTTGCTGGTTCAACGTGATAAGAGCTTTTCGATAAATGGTTTGCTCAGCCACACGGTCCAACGGCAAATCAAGCTCGACGTCCAAATTATAATCCTTAGCAGCATGTAAGGTTTGTCTGCTGCCCTTCCCCTGCGTAGCAACATTGGTTGAGCCGGTGATGTTTAAATCGGCACGAAGCGCATCTGCCGCCACATAAACCTTACGCTGGGCATCGATAACAGCATCAGCGCTATTAGCAAGGTCGAGACGCCGATACAACGCCGTCTCTATGGCCTCATTCTCATTAAAATTCGGGTCATGGACACCTGCCGTTTTGAGCGATTGCAGAACACCTTCATCCAGCCGAAATTCAGCAGTAGCCGGCACGCCAAGAGTTATCTTAAATAAATCCAATTGCGATTCATACTCTTTCTCGGCTTGAACATGTATATCCCTGGCCTTTAACATCTCCTGCTGGGCATTATCAAGCTCATACACAGGCAAACGTCCGGCTCTTGTCAGTTTTTCAACACGACCAAATACAGCGGTGAGAGCATCGTAATTTGCTTCTTCGTTCCTGGCCAGCTCATAGAGCTTTAGAATCTGGTAGTATTGAGTAATTACAGAAACAACAAAGGTCTTGCGAAAGTGGTTGAAAGAGCGTATCTGGTAAAGTGTGTCACGCTCTGCCTGTGTGAGATTGGCCAATACTACTTTCGGGTCGCTACCGCGTAGCAAAGGTTGAGACACAGTGGCAGTCAAAATAGAGGCAAGCCCCCCTTTCATATTGCCTGTAAGCACATCAAGCCAGGCAGCCGATACTCTAATACCAGCCTGGGTACCTGCTTTTAATAACCTGTTAAAGCCTAAATTGGCCTCAAGCCCCCAAACTTCATCATTCCAATCAGCGTCGTATCCACCGCTCAGTCCACCAAAAAACTGTGTCTCAAACTGATGACGGGTCAATCTTAAATCCAGGGCCGACGTGTATAAAGTTTCCTTCTGCAATTGATAGTCACGATTGTGGGCAGTAGCCAATGCTACAGCTTGTGAGAGGCTCAGCACACTGTCAGCAGGTATGTCCTTGGATATTTGTATATCATTAGGCGAGGCAGGCACGTCGCTGATTTTGTAATTAGCTTTGCTGCCAAACTCCTGCTGCCACTTCCGGTCGATGATTTCATAGACCTTCTCATCAGCCTCGACCTTATAGTTATGTTGAGCACATCCTGTTATACTAAAGAAAATGGAGAACAGAAGACAGAGAACAGAGAACAGAGAACAGAATTTCTGCCTTCTGTCTTCTGCCTTTTGTCTTCTGTCTTCTGTCTTCTGTCTTCTGTTTATAGTGTTCGTACTCCTACCCTCTCACCTATAATCAAACTCATTTGAGGGGGAATTTTAATTACGAATGGCCTGCCCCACTCAGGAATGTTTGGATTTCGCCATAATTGCTGGGGCATTCGTTCCAAGGTTGGCCCGACACGTAATATCTGAGAACGCGCTATCTGCGCTTTTACACTATTTTGAGGCAGCTCCACCAGCTCCACAGTCTTTCCTTCACCAATCCATTTGAGCTGGTTTTCCCGAGCATAAGCAACAATCTGAGCAGGCTGGCGTTCCGCTATGGTTAGTATCGGATCCCCTGCTAAAACAACCTCTCCCGGCCTTCGTAAAATTCCCTCACCCTGACGCCGCAAAGCAACATTATTCGCGTTTGCCTGAATTTGAACAATAATACCCTCCGCCGGTGCTTTAATCACGAGTAAATCATGTTGCACCAGCAATTGCTCCAGAAGCTTCTCCTGTACATTTGCCTCTTTGCGAATTACCTCCAAAGCGTTATCTACTGAAGGATGCTGCAACTGCCGCTGAACAAATTCATCGCGTCTCTGTTGAGCCTGCTCCAAGTTAATATTGGCCTGCTGCAATAAATTCTCGTTCTCTTCCATCTTCTTAGCCTGACTATTGTACCGAACTTGTGCTCTCTCTAATTCATAAGGTGCAATTGCATTTTGCTGGACAAGCTCTTGGAGTATCTTTACCTCCATATCCAAGTCTTCCAGTGTCATTCGGTCAGATGCAATTAAGGCCCGCAATTCCAATATACGCAGCCTGGTGTTTTCCACATCCATAGAAAAGCGCCTTTGGTCTCTAATATGCGTGGTTTCCTGATTTGTTGCGTCTGTAATTAGTTGTTCCTGCGTAGGAATCAGCTGAGCCATCAGGTGCTCTATCTTAGCACAAATGGTAGCCATTTGAGCTTTTATAAGCTCGTCACTAAGTACAGCCAGGGTCTGCCCCCTAGAAACCTCATCAAACAAATCGACACAAACAATACTCAATTGACCGTCGCATGGAGCAGCTACCTCATAAAGTCTGCCTTGAGCTATCCCCATGACTTCAAACCGCTGTGAGCGATAATAAAACAGGCCAATCACACAAGCCAAAGCTACCAGCCACACCAATACAGGCATAATGCTTTGTATATGAAAACGACTAAAATGATATACTATGGAGGTTTTTTTCATCCCTCAGCTAAACCTCCAGCAACTGCTCTTGCATAATAAGGCTGACAGTTTCGATGCCCTCAACTTTTTCAAGCTCAGCAAGCATCCGCTCATTGTTTTCTGCATTGCGTATCATCAGCTGGTACGCATATTCAGCCGGGTCACCGAAGCTGGTCTCCTGCACAGATATTAGTGTGAAATTCCCACAGAAATGTTTAAGAATATTTAGAATCGGGTGATCCGGTCCAATATGGCCCCGTAAACTAAATCTTAAAAAACCATTATGAGGACGATGTGTTCCGAAACCCGTCAGATACAAATACACCGCTATCAAACTCAGAACAATAGTTCCAACAATGGCGGTGGCGTATCGCTGAGAACCCGTCGCCATACCAATAACTAATGAGCAGAAAATGAAGGCTATGTCACGGGTGTCCTTGATAATGTTACGAAAACGAATGATTGCTAAAGCGCCCATAAGCCCTACAGCAGTAATGATATTATTACCAATAACAGACATAACCATTGCTATTACCACTGTAATCATGACCAAAGATTGCACAAAAGACCTTGAATACGACATGCCGCTATGCGTAGCGTAATATACCCATGCCAGAACCTGACCTAAAACAAAAGCCAAAAGCAATGATAAAAGCACAGTTTGTGCTGTAAAGACTCCTCCAGCAAGAGGCGTCTCTTCCAGAGCTTGCCAAATTCTATCCATAATCACACTCCCCTACAAACGACGCACACACAATCCAAGAGAGCACGCCTCTTTAACTGAGGTTGCATATTTTGACATTGACTGCTGCTGTAAATCAAAACACTCGACCATTCGGCTCAGCCAGGCGGGGTAACGATTTGTGAACTTTATCTCCAAAATCACTCCGCCCGATAAACGATGCTGCCAACCTTGTCCATTACGTGTGACATTAGGACTGATGGTGACTTTATATGCAAGCTGCCGGTCAAAGGTTATCCTTACTCTGTTTTCCGAATCGTCTTCATACGCTTGGCGCATATAGCGAACGAGTATTACGGGTCTAGCACCAATACCGTTCACATACAATTGAAATTGCATAAGCGATTCACCATCCTTCGGATAATCGCAGCTGCGCACCGGTACCGATAATCCAGTAAGTGATGTCTCGACATCTTTATCCATTACACGGGCCCTGCTTTTTATGATTACATTATTTACACGACGTTTTATCTCAAAAAATCGTGGATAATTTAGCTCGTCAGTGTAGCTGCGAATCCGCAATTTGAAGCGATTTTTTTGACCTGTCAGACTCTCCCGGCAAAGCTGTAAATTGTCAGAGTCCAAATAGAGACTGACAATAGGATAAGAATCATGTCGCTGTAATTTACAGTAATGGTCAAGCCGCACGTAAGGCTTAATAAATTGTCGAATCGCTTCTGCCTTCGATTCACTGATGCAATATTTCATCTCATGACGGCTGGAAATAGAACCTTCGAATAGACCATCAAATTGTGCTGCAACTCCCAAGTTTTTCATTGTAGAACTTATATTGCCAAGTTTTTTCATCACATACACTTATGTTTTAACTTTCAGTCTGCTCTGTAGAAAACAATGTATCTTGTCATTTCGAGCGAACCGATTCATCCTTCG
>CAZIED010000092.1:0-8764 GCA_964538525.1 uncultured Pirellulales bacterium
GGCTTACGCCAACGGGTTTACAGCCCGTCCCCTTTGACCACTCGGGCACCGACCCATTCGCCATATACATTATCCGCAAACGCACATTATTGCAAGGAAATTAAGATAAGCGAATTAGTTAATTAGTGGATTAGTTGATTAGCTGATTAGACCGACGAAGGCTACTGAAATCATAAATTGGTAATTGGTGATTAGTAATTGGTAATTGGTAATTACCAGTTACCAGTTTCGAGCTGTTTAGGAATTCTTTTGTATTTGCCGCCGCAGCAGGTCTCGCACATCGGTTATGCAATAGATAACCAGCCCTGCTAAAAGGACGGCTTCTAATAAACACAGGCTCTTTATCTTTACGTTCCAGGCATAAGAGACGGCACTATAGATTAGAAATGCGCAGACGGCACAGAAAATAAGCGTCGTCAGAGGATAACCCGTCACGCGATAAGGCCTTTCGACGTTCGGCTCTTTACGCCGCAGTACCATGACTGAAAGACTGGTAGCAAGATAAAACGTATAAACCGGCGCTGCGGTGTAAAGAAGGGTATCTACAAATGAGCCTAAAATCGCTATCAAGCCGACTGCGATAACGCACTGTACTAAAAGTGCCCAAACCGGCGTTCCCGTTCGGTCGTTCCATTTACCCACCAGCCGGAAGGTGCGGTGCTCGGCGCCCAAAGCGTATGAGATACGTGCGCCTGTGAAGATTAAGCCGCTGACGGCGCCCAGTGCGGAGATGCAAACCAGCGTGCTGATGAGCTTGCCGCCGATATTGGGAAAGACTGTCGAGATGCTGTCAGCTGCAACAGCCTTGGATGCAGCAAGGCCTTTATATCCTAATGTGTAAAGAAATGCCCCATTGACCAAAAGGTATAGTATGGTGACAACAACCGAGCCGAGCACCAGCGCTCGAACAATATTGCGTCGCGGGTTTTTGACCTCAGCGGCAACATAAGCCATCTCGTTCCATCCGCCATAGACGAAAAGCACAAATATAAGAGCCAGACTGGTCGGTATTGAGTCGATTTTTTCGACAGCAACAGTCTTTTGAGGTCCAATCATGGCCGCAGCTACAATCGCCAGAAGTCCCAGCGCCTTGACGGTCGTCAGGAGGTTCTGGGTCCACTTGCCCTCTTTTACTCCGATGATGTTTATCAGTGTAAAGGTGACTACGGCAGCGGCGGCAAAGACTCTCTGGCTGTATTCAGGATAAGCGGCAAGCGGGTCGTAGATTGTTCGTGCATAAGTGGCAAACGCAAAAGCCATCACCGCTATGTCGCCAGGCCGGATAATGGCAAGCTGACCCCAGCCGAACAAAAAGCCCGCCCACGGGCCGTAAGCGCGACTGAGATAGACATAGTCGCCGCCTTCGAGAGGGTACGCTGTGGCAAGCTCTGCATAACCCAGAGCACCGAATAACGAGAGCAGACCTCCGATAGTCCATATTGCTATGACGCCATATAGTCCGCCGGCACCGCTTGCAATAGCCGGCGACATTTGGTAGATGCCGGCGCCGATGATAATGCCGACAATAATGCACGTTGAATCGTAAAGCGACAGCTCTTTTTTCGGTGCTACAGGCATAAAGAATCCCTTCCAAGTAAAGTGCCTAAAGTTAGGAGTGCCTAAAGTGCCTAAAATTATCACTTATCACTTTAGTCACTTTAGCTCACTTTTTATTTCTGCCGTTTTTTAAGCGTAACGCAAAGGCCCTGGACCTGAAAAACTGTCTCCAGGTTTGGATCTGTAGTGATGGCCTTGATAAAATCCGGACCAGTACTATCAACATTGTGGGAAAGGACAAGTCCGCCCGGACGCACCAGCGGCAGCAGCTTATTGAAGTAGTCGATGTAACCTTCTTTGTCCGCATCGAGGAACAAGATGTCAATCGGCTCTTTCAGATTCTTGACCGTTTCGTGTGCGTCGCCCTCGACAAGCGTGACGAGATTACTGACGCCGGCACGCTCAAAGTTCTTGCGGGCTAATTTAGCTCTCTCGGCGTCTATTTCGTGCGTGGTCAGCTTGCCGTCGGTGGTTCGCAGAGCGAGGCAGAACCAGATGCCCGAATACCCGTTAGAGGTGCCTATTTCAACAACACTCTTGGCACCAGTTGCCTCTGTGAACAGTCGCAACAATCTGCCGTCTGTCGGCGGCACGTTCATCATTCCGCCGCTCTGGTTTAGGTTCATGTCCTCAAGAACGCTTAGAATCCTTTTCTCTTGGTCATTGGCCGGTAGAGGACCACCTCGTGGAGTCTGATAAGCCGGCATTCCTCTTCTGCCGCCAAAACCTCTGTCCGGAGGTCCTTGCTGGGCTGTTAGACTCCCAATAGCAGCTAATAAAAGGACTGTTGCCGGAATCATAAAAATAATCTTGTATAGCATTTTTGCTCCTTTTCGGTTGCTACTCTGCGAAGTAGCGATTCCAGCCTTCGCAGCCCCCGTGTCTTCTGTCGAAGACAGAAACGGGGGCGGAGTTAGGCTCGCTACGTAGCACGAGTAATGGTTTTACTTTTGTTCTCATCAGATTAACAAATAAGAGAGACGAATACAAACATGACTTTATTGCAGGTTGGCAAAATCCTTCCAGAAAAGGGCGTTATTGGTTCTTAAAGTGAATTGTTACGCATAAAAAGGGCTGGGACCTGCGGAGGAGAGGAGGGAAAAGTATGCCCCAGCCCCTGCTTATTGGTTTTTGCTATTTTTAATACGTTTCAGGTAGCGAGGATGTTCGTCCGGTTATGAGCTGTTTTTTATTGAAAAAATATGTATAGCAGGTGCATGTAGTTAAACATGTTATGTAAATCTGTCTCGAGCTGGGTCGAGAGATTTGATATGATAAAGTGAACGGGGATAAACGTATATGTCGGCATCTGAAAAGAAGATTGGCGTTATCTTTGATCTGGATGGAGTGCTGATCGATTCGGGACCGTTCCACAAACTTTCATGGTATGAGTTGGCCCGAAAAGAAGGTTTTGCGATGTCGGACGAGATTTTTTACCGTACGTTCGGCATGCAAAATTACATGATAATTCCGATACTGGCCGGTAGGCAATTGCCTGCGGAAGAGATAAATCGGATGTCTGAATGGAAAGAAAAGCATTATCGAGAGCTTATCGCCGAAAAAATAGAATTGATGGCTGGAGCAAAGACGCTGCTTGAGAACCTTAAAAATAATGGGTTTCTGCTGGCGATAGGCTCTTCAGCGCCGCTGGCCAATCTGGATGTTGTGCTGAAGCGCTGCGAGATCAGTGATTATTTTAATGCGTGTGTCACAGGTGAGGATGTATGCAATAGTAAGCCTGCACCGGATACATTTCTCAAGGCTGCCCAGAAGCTGTCTCTCCCTTCGGAGCGTTGTACGGTAGTAGAAGACTCGGTTCCAGGAATCCAGGCCGGTAAAGCAGCAGGGATGAAAGTTGTAGCAGTCACAACTACGAGGAATCGCCAAGACCTTAAACATGCGGATTTAATCGTTGATAGCCTCTCAGAGTTGAAAGCCGAAACTTTTCGGAATCTGGTAATTGGTAACTGGTAACTGGTAACTGGAAACTGGTAACTGATAATTACCAATTACTAATTTATGATTTCAGCCGAGCAGCTTGGCGAGCTCGTCTTTACACATTTTCAGTTGTCCCGGATCGGTAAGCTTTTCAGTCGCGGCCTGCAGATGTTTTACAGCAAGCTCTCGCTGATGGAGGTATCGCGAATATAAAATACCGAGCATCAGCTTAACCTGCTCGATATATTCGAAGTTGCTGTAATGGGATATGAACTGCTCATAAGCCTGCGCTGCCTGAGCCGGCATATTGTCACTGGCCAGCTGATTGGCAATATCCAGCAGATACTGGCGAGGAAGCACCTGATTGCTGTCGAGCTTCATAAGTTCAAGGTAAGCTTTGGCGGCGGCCGGCAGATTTCTCTGTAGCATACGATTCGCTATATCTTTGCGAAGCTCTGTAATTTTTTCTTCTTGCTGGCCGGCTTGCCCGTTTGACCAAGGGCGGGATGCAGCCGAATCAACTTCTTTTACTTTTATTGCCTTTCTTTTTCTCAGACCTGTGAAGGGGTCGTAGCCGTTTGAGACAACGTCGCGGTACTGGCGCCGGTGATTCCACCTTTTTATCATAGCCCATAGGTCGAAGTTGCTGCTGCTAAGCACGCCTGTCGAAAGTAGAATTAATGCAGCGACGATACCATAAGCGTATCCAGCTAAATGGGCTTCGTAAGCGACATTGGGCGTGTATCGGTCGATTACATTGTCCAGCAGGATCATTTTCAGGCCGATGAAATACAACGCCGGTACATCGATTGTGCCTATAAAGAAAAACCAGTAGAGCACGGTTATCAATGTTTGTGGAAATAGAACCAGGTATGCACCGGTAACAGCGGCGATGGCCCCGCTGGCTCCCAGAGTACCTATTTCCGATGAAGAATGAATAACAGCATGACCAATGCCACTAAATATTGCCCCAGCAAGATAGAAAATCAGATACCCAATATGCCCGATTTTGTCGTTGACGTTATTGCCGAATATGTACAAAAAGAACATGTTGCCGATAATGTGTAAGAAACCTCCATG
Organism: uncultured Pirellulales bacterium; assembly: GCA_964538525.1. Taxonomy (GTDB): domain Bacteria; phylum Planctomycetota; class Phycisphaerae; order Sedimentisphaerales; family Anaerobacaceae; genus CAZIED01. Next base: position 4,576 of record CAZIED010000092.1, read on the forward strand.
CAGGAATGCGTAACTGACAAACTGCCACAGGTGTGGCTTGGCGGGCGTAAGCATAAAATGTTCTGCCCAATTATGGACCGGTACCGGGATAAGATGGCCGCCCAATACCTCATAATGCGGACCATAAGTCAGCAGGAAAGCAACCACGTTTGCGATTATCAGGGCATAGTTCGTATATGGCGTTTGTGTGGGCCTGATGTTTGTGCGAATGGGCAGCATAATAAAACCAACCTAAAGAGTTTATTATTTATTATTTACTATTTAATATTTACAATTGAAAGTAATAAATAATAAACGCGTGTTGAAACCAAGAATTATACCTGTCGTAGTCGAATGGATGCAGAGACAATAAAAAAACGCACAAGAGCGATTCGTCAACAGCTCATCGGAGAAAAGGCGGACTGTCTGATTGTAACCAGTCCCGCTAATGTGAGCTACGTAACCGGTTTTACCGGCGCTGACAGCTGGGCGGTAATCACCAAAGACCGAGCTTACCTTCTCACCGACAGCAGATACACCGAGCAGGCCGGAAAGGATTGTGCTGGCTGCAAAATAATTCAGCGACCTGATACCGTTCCGATAGTAGAGGCTGCTGCTGAGCTGGTAAAGGCACGAAGGTCAGCTCGTATTATTATCGAAGATTCCACATCGCTAACCTGCTTTCAGTCGCTTAGAAAGAATCTAAAGTCCTGTGCCAATCTGCGGAGTTCAGCCGGATTGATTGAGTCTCAAAGGTGCATAAAGGATAGAAATGAAATCGTCCTCATTAGGAAGACCGCTGCGATTGCCGCAAAGGCTCTCGGACAAACTTTACTCGGCTTAAAGCCGGGGATAACGGAAAATGAGCTGGCGGGTTTTCTTGATTTTCAGATTCGTAAATTAGGGGCGGTGAGCAGCTTCGATACTATAGTCGCTTTCGGCCCGAACGCATCACGGCCTCATCATCGGCCGGGCACAAGAAGACTTAAAAAAAACGATGCTGTTTTGATAGACTTCGGTGCTAAATACAAAGGTTACTGCTGCGATATAACGCGGTGTTTCACGGTTGGTGCACCTTCAACATTTTACACAAAGGTTTATCATGTAGTTGAGCAGGCCCAGGCTGCTGCGATAAAAATGGTTCGGGCCGGCGTTAAAATAAGTCAGGTCGATGCCGCTGCCAGAGAGGTAATTGCGAAAAACGGCCTGCCTGTTTACGGCCACGGCACGGGACACGGCCTGGGCCTTGAGATACATGAATTGCCTTACATCAAAGCTAAAACTAAAGGAAATCTCCGGGCAGGTGTTGTTATCACAATTGAGCCCGGCGTTTACATGCCCGGCAGACTGGGCGTGCGAATAGAGGACGATGTTCTTGTCACTGGGAACGGCTGCGAGCTGCTGACAGGCGTATGTCCACATGTCCCGCTGGGAATGTAGAATTAAGAATTAAGAATGTAGAATCCACAGAATTTATATCTGCCGTAATAAATATGTGCGCTATCAGAACGACTTTCACCGCAATAGATGCATGCAAAACAATGAGCGTAAGACTTCCTTACCGTTCCCTAACGGTTGCGGCGCGGATGATCTCGCTGGAGTCTGCTCTGTTTTGAGGAAGAACACTGTATAGGAATTCCTTTGTAAAAAATTTAAAAATTTTCCAGATTTTTGTTGCATTATAGCGCATATCATGTCATATTACTACATATTGTTGAAGATGTTGTCCTATGCAGTTAATGTCAATAGAAGATTTGGCGGTTTATCTTGGCGATTCAAAACGCACGATTTATAAGTACATCGCCAGCGGCGATTGCCCGCCGTATATCCGTATTAGCGCTAAGAATATTAAGTTCGACCGGGCAGATGTCGATGCCTGGCTTCTGTCTAAAAAGGTTGACCCCAACAAAATTAAAGAAAGGAAAGAGAAATGAATATATCAGAATTTGCAATAATCCTAATTTTCGTTTCTGCTTACGTATTTATATTTGCTCTGGTAATCATTTGTTTGATTCGCGTGTCACGATATTTCTTGACAGCCGGCAAGGAGCAGAAACTTATCCGAATGGAGATAGGTAAGTTAGCCGAAGAGGTGCATCAACTTCGGCATGAGTTAAAAGGTGGCGAAAAAGGTAATTCCTTACCCAAATCGGGTTGATTTTTTCGTGCAATTGCTATTCGGGTGTTCTTGTTGTAATCTTTTTCGATTTTTATCTCTGTGAAGACACCGATTTTTTCGAGCATCTCTTTAACCGCATGTCCTTGTGCGTAACCAATCTCCAGCATCAATGCAGCGTCAGGTTTTAGAAATTGGTCCACCTTTTCAAGAATCCGTCGATAAATATCGAGGCCGTCCTCTCCTGCGAAAAGTGCCAGCTTCGGCTCGAAGTCCCTTACGTTTTTATCGAGCTTTTCAAACTCGGCCCTGCTTACGTAAGGCGGGTTGCAAACAATCAAATCAAATCCTTCGGCTTTGCTCAGGGCAGGTTTGTAAGCATCTAAATGCAGTATAATAGGGTCAAATAAGTCGCCTTGTAAGAGTTTGATTCTATCTTTTAGCAGGTACTTTTCAACGTTGGCAGCAGCTACGGCAAGAGCGGCGTCGGATATATCGGTTGCTATTATTTGGGCATGAGGAAAGTTTTTGGCTATTGCCACTGCGATGCAGCCACAGCCGGTGCACAAGTCACAGACAAATTGAGTGCCAGTGCTTGCCCCGTTAGAAACTTCCTCTTCTTGTGATATTTTGCGCATTGTAGAATTTCTAACGGGGCGCTTTCGCAAAAACTCTATAGCACGTTCTACGAGCAATTCTGTTTCTGGTCTGGGTATCATACAGTCACGGGTGACACTCAACTGGAGCGAATAAAATTCGGTTTTGCCTGTAAGATACGCAACCGGCTCATGCCGGCCGGCTCGTTTGACTAAATCGTGCAGCTGGTCTAATTGCTGTTTGGTGACAGGTTTATCGAATTGGGTATATAACTCGATGCGTTTTAACGCTAATATACTTGAGAGCAAAATTTCCGCATTTAGACGAGGTGATTCAATACCTTTGTCGGTGAAATATTCGCTAATCCAGTTTAAGAGCTTTTGAATCGTCCATGCGGTCATAATATGATTATATTATTACGGAAACCCCACGTAAAACGTGGGGCTAAATATTTTGTTTAGCCGTCGCTGGCACGGCGACGGTCTTTCCTTAAATATATATTTTATCCATCATTCGTGGGAATGGGATACACTGGCGGATGTGCTTTTCGCCGGTAAGCCATGCGACGGTTCGCTCGACGCCCAGGCCAAATCCGCCGTGAGGCACGGAGCCATATTTTCTCAAATCCAGATACCAGTTATAAGGCTCAACGTTCAAACCTTGTGCCTTAATCCGCTCAACAAGCCTGTCGTGATCGTCCTCTCTGACGGAGCCGCCGATGATTTCGCCAAAGCCGGCAGGGGCGAGCAAGTCGAAATTCAAAACCACCTTCTCGTTGTCCCTATCGGTCTTCATATAAAAGGCCTTGGCCTCTTTGGGATAGTGCGTGACAAAGACGGGCTTATCGTGCATCTGCGAGATAATGGTTTCATCCGAGCCGCCTAAATCTTTGCCCCATTGAAATTCAGCAGCTAATTTAGCGTGCTTGGGATTATTTTCAATTTTTATGTTGACCTCGTCAAGCTCGCCACGAAGCTCGATAAGCTCAGCGGCGTTTTTGTCTATCTTCCATTGTTTGATTTGTCCCTTTTGCTCTTCTTCGAGGGCGTCGATTCTGCTTTCAATTTGCTGCTTTTGACTTTGCAGGTCTTTTAGCTGCTCAGCGAGAAAGTCGCTGGTTTTTGAACCTTTGAGGATTTCAACGGCCTGTGTGTAAGTCAGCTTGTAGAATGGCGGTTGGATTTTTTTAAGAGATGCCATGTCAGCGCCCAGTGTTTCGAGCTGGCTTTTATTGTTTTGCAGTACCTGAACAGCTATAAAAGAGACGAGATTCTCAGCCAATTCGAGCAGTCCATTAAGATCGATAAATGCCACCTCGGGCTCGACCATCCAGAACTCGGTAAGGTGTCTTCGGGTTTTGCTTTTCTCGGCTCTGAAGGTCGGCCCAAAGCAATAGACCTTGCCAAAGCTCATCGCCGCCGATTCGAGATACAATTGGCCGGTCTGCGTGAGGTGCATGGGACTTCCGAAATAATCAACCTCGAAAAGCGACTGCTG
>CAZIED010000093.1:0-8728 GCA_964538525.1 uncultured Pirellulales bacterium
CGCCGATGTCGAAAAGTTGTTCGATAGAGGCCTGTTCACGTATTCCGCCGCCCACTTCGATTTTAATTTTGCCCAAAGCAGTTATTGCAGCAATTGTCTCGGTATTGACGGGTCTTCCGAGCTTGGCCCCTTCCAAGTCAACGATGTGCAGCCACCGTGCTCCGTCTGAGCTAAAGACTTCAGCCTGTTTAACAGGATCATCCTCGTAGCTTATTTGGCGGTTATATTGGCCTTGGATGAGTCTGACACATCTGCCCTTAATAAGGTCAATTGCCGGTATGATATACATTTGCAAGCTCCTATTTGAGTTAATTTGAGTTAATTAGTGAATTAGTTGATTAGTAAGATGATGGCACGCCAAGTCACTAATTTTCTAATTCCCTAATTTACTAATATTTTCTTGACAAATCCGCCAAATTTTGGATAATTATTATAAACGCAATTGTAGATTCCCGTTGCGGAGGAACGAACAGTGCGCATAATCGTAAAAGAAAAGGACGGCCTTACCAAAGAATTTCAATTCAGCGAAGGTCCTATTTCCATAGGAAGAGCCGTCAACAACAAGATTTTACTGCCGGATAGAGCTGTCTCCAAAGAGCACGCCATAATATCCATCACCGACGACGGCAAATGGATTGTCGAAGACAAGGACTCGGCCAACAAAACCTTTCTAAACGGCGAGGCAATCCACAAGGCCGAGCTTAAAACGGGTGACTGTCTTCGCATAACATGCTTCACCATCGAAATTAATCTTGAAAATAAAGAGCCGGAGGTTGATACGGCTGCTCAGCTTGAGGATACCCTCAATCTGGAAGCATCGCTGGCGATACCCGTTCACGAAACCGTAGTAAGAAAGCCCGACGCCAGCCATGCACCGGCCATGAGATTGCCAGCCAAAAGATTAACAGACTTTTTGCAGGCCGCTGAAATCATCTGCGATGCCAATAATCTTGAGGAGATGCTGCTTACTTTACTTAATATTATGCTAAAGCAGTTCAGCGCATTTCACACATGGTGTGCATTACGAGAACAGCCTAACGGCCCAATGACCTATCACGCGGGCAAAAGACGGGACGGTAAAGCAGTAGAGCTAAGTGACCTAAAACTTGGCGACAAAATCAATCAGGCGGTTGAAAAAGGCCAGTCTCTCGTCATGCCGCGAGTTGCAGCCGACGTCGAAGAAAAGGAAAGAATACGCTCGGCAATAATAGCAACAATCAGGCGGTCATCAGGTTGTTACGGCGTGATGTACATCGACAACGCTATGATTCACGAGCACTACAGCCTCAGCGACTTAGATTATCTTATGCTGCTGGCAATGCACACGGCAGCCGGCCTAAAAAAATTCATTAATTCATAAGCAGAAGCCCACTATACATCACAAATTTTATTGCTCTGATGGTTGCCATAGAGCTGTCTTTCTGTTTTATTATGAATCTATGGAAGGTAGTCTTTTTGACTTATCAGGCAAGACCGCTTTAGTAACCGGAGGCAGCAGAGGCATCGGCATGGCAATAGCCAAAGGCCTGGCCCGGCACGGTGCTAATATTGCAATTATCGCTCGCACAAAAAGGCAGCTTAACCAGGCCCAAAAGCAAATCCAAGCTGACATAGATAGAAAGGTATGGACTTTTCCTTTTGATTTGGCAAACACCGAGAAAATAGCAGCACTTTTTGACGGTCTAATAAAACAAACCAAAGGTATAGATATTCTCGTCAATTGTGCCGGCATAACCCGTCGAGCACCGGCTGAGGAAGCTAATCTGACGGATTGGAAACAGGTCATTGAGGTAAATCTAAACGCGGTTTTTGTAATTTCGCAGGCGTTCTGCCACCACTGCAAACAAACAGGCTCACCCGGCAAGATTATAAATATTGGCTCGTTGATGTGTCAGGCGGCTCGGCCTACGAACACAGCTTACGCATGCAGCAAAGGCGGCGTGCTGATGCTTACAAAGTCACTGGCCGTGGAATGGGCAAAATATAACATCAATGTCAACGCCATCGGGCCCGGCTACATCGCAACCGACCTTACCGCACCGTTGCAGACCGACCCGAATCTCAACAACTGGGTCATTTCAAAAACCCCGCTTGGCAGATGGGGCCAGCCGGATGACCTTGTCGGTGCTGCGGTTTTTCTGGCCTCAAGTGCCAGTAACTTTATCACCGGACAGATTATATATGTCGATGGCGGCTGGCTGGCCATGCTGTAGTGGCTAAAGCATCGCGTGAAACATAGCAAAAAGATAAAAATTAATTTTAAGGAGATTGAATTATGAACCGTAAAAGAATCAAACAAATACTAATTTTAATACTGCTTGCCAGTAGCAGCATTGTTCAGGCGAGAATCAAATTAGTTGCTCTGCCGGAGCGGGCGGCAACAGTGATTCGGCTGGATAATCCGCAGGCGACACTAATCGAGGAAGAACGCGTGCTGACATTGCAGAAGGGGCTTAATAAGGTGGATTTTTCCTGGAAAGGCGTCAGCATCGACGCCGATTCGATTCGCCTTGCTGTGCTCGACCATCCGGATAAGGTGACACTTCTCAGCGTAAGCTACCCGCCTGATGAGGCGGCCCTCGTCTGGGACATCAGCAGCACCGACAACTTCGCAGAAAGGGTGCGGATAAGCTATCTATTGAGCTTTATCGACCGGCTGATTACCTATACAGCCATCGCGGATAAGGCAGAGTCAAAGCTCGACGTAAAGAGCTTTTTGGTGCTGCGGAATTTCTCAGGCGAAGATTTCGACCGAGCAAGGGTGCTTTTAGACTACGGCGAAGCCTTCGAGCAGGGCATTGACCACGAAGAGACCAAACAAATGCTGTTTCTAAAGGCTGATAAGGTGCCAATCACAAAAATTTGGACATTCGATTCAGAAAAACTGCTGTGGGACCCGGAACAGCTCGAAAACAGAAACGTCGGCATTCCCGTAAGCTATCGAATTTCAAATGATGCCAAAAGCGGGCTGGGAAAATTTGCCTTGTGGGGCGGCAAGGCACGAATATTTCAGGATGACGGCCACGAAAGCACCATCTTTTTAGGCGAGGATACGACTAACTTGGTGCCGATCGGCGAAAAAATGGAGCTTTATATCGGCGACAGCAGGGACATCGTCGTGACACAACGAAAAATGACGGATGCGCAAATTAACATACGAAGAAATAACAAAGAGCAAATAGTTTTGTTCGATACGGACGAAGAAATCGTCGCCAAGATTGAGAACTTCAAGGATAGCGGCGCTATCCTTACAATGCTGCAGCACATCCCGGGCCAGTGGGACATGGAGCAGTGTAATATGCAATACAAGAGAAAAGACGCCTACACCCTTGAGTTTGAGATTGAGCTGCCCGCCCGTACAGAGAAAGGCCCGGCGGTAAAAGAGCTAAAGATGCACTACCATCGCCGAAATGTAAGGCCGTGAAATTATTCGTATTGCGTATTGCGTTGTGCGTATTGCGTATGACGCACGACGCATCACGCACGACGCACAACGAAAACAGAATATAGGAGTAATAAAATGAGACGAATAATATCTACATTATTTATAATCGTTTCGATAAGTCCGGCGGCCTTAGCCAAAGTGGATCTAGTAACGCTGCCTTCGCGGGACACGGTTCAGCTTACGATTTATAACTCAGCGGATATGACCTTAGTGCGGGAAAGCAGAGCTTTAACTTTGAAAGAGGGCAAAAACAGCCTGCAATTCTCCTGGGCTAATACGCTCATTGACCCGACCAGCCTTGAGATGCTGCCCAAAGCCAACGCCGACAAGATTAATATTGCCGAGCTTGTCTATCCGCCGAGGGTTACGAATCTCGGCCTATGGAATATTGAAAGCGGCGTAAGCGGAAAAGTGCCGGTCGAGATTACCTATCTAACAAGCGGCCTTTCCTGGCGGGCGTTTTATATGGGGACGCTGACCAACGATGAAAAGACAATGCGTCTGCAGGGCTACGTGCGAGTCACTAATAATAGCGGCGAAGACTATGAAAACGCCCAGACAAGACTCATTGTCGGCGTAGTGCACATCCTCGATGAAATCGCCGAGCTTGCCCGAAGACAATATCCCTACGGAAGACCTGGTGAGGTTATCCCACTCGAAGCAACAGCTCCAGCGGCGGGGAAGTTTGAACTCAAGCGGGCACGTGCTCTATTATCTCAGGAGGTTGCGGAACTGGCCGTTAAACCAAAAGAAATTAGAAAGGAAGGTCTTAGCGAGTATTTCCTCTATACGATTGAAGGTACGGAGACTATTCCAACCGGCTGGTCGAAAAGGCTGATTAGCTTTGATGTTGACGAGGTGCCGGTGGTGAACCTATATAAATATGAAGAAGAAAGATACGGCCAGAGCGTTGTTCGATTTCTCATCTTCAAAAATGATAAGGAGCATAAGCTCGGCCAAACCCCTATCCCGGGTGGAGTGCTAAAGGCTTATAGAACCGCCGACGACCAGGGACACTTATCTTATACTGGCCAATCATCGTTTAAGTACATCCCTGTGGATGAGGATGTGGAGTTAAATCTTGGGCCGGTGGCGGATGTCGTTGTTGAGCCGACATTGATGGATTTCAAGACAGAAAATTACAGATTCGATAATCGCGGCAATATAATCGGCTGGGATGACATTCATACGTTTAAGATTGAAGCCAGGAACACGCGTGACATCGGCGTCAAAATCGAAATCCAGCGGAACTTTGATACGACCTACTGGAATCTGGAAAAAAGTGGTGACTTCAATCAGTTTGAGAAAGTTGACATGAATACAGTAAAGATTACGCTCAACTTGCAGCCCAGGTCAACAAAAACGTTCCAATACACAGTCAGGTCTTACCGCGGCACTCGACAAGAAGACTGGAGAGAAACATCGCAGTAAATGATGGAAACCCCGTGTGAAACACGGGGGCTAAATATTTAGCCGGCGGTTTCACCGCCGGTTTTCATTATATCAAATACATCGAACTTTGGGCCGTACTGGCGCAAATAATATAGAGAATAAGACCGCTCAAAAACAAAAACGGGCAATAGTATGACAGTGCCAATATAAGGTATCAGCAAAAGCACACTTGCACAGCAAAGACAACAGCCGATACAAAAACCGAGAAAAATAATCACACCAATAGTAATCGCTATTACAATCCTGAAAAGTGCATAGAGCACAAAGTGAGCTTTGTTTGCCGAGAGTAAGTTTAGAAATTCACGCCAGGCGGTTGTACAGCTTGTGGTCCGCAAAAACATAATCGGCACCACAAAGTCCACTGTAAATCTGTGCACCAGCCAAAAAACAATTACCAACAAAATAAAGGCCAAGCCTGCCATAATAAGACCCGGTATAGCCAAAACAAACAACGGTTTGAATATCCATGAAAGGATGAAGAAAATAAGAAGAAGGCATGGTACAATAAAAACCGCCAAAGCTATCAAGCCGACAATAATCCTAAAAAGAAACAGGCTATCGGCATGTTCGTGGAATTTTGTCCAGGGGACTTTGACTTCAGCCTTATTCGCAGCAACGCAGTGCAGAAACATAAACTGTCCTCTGCTGCTAAGCCAAGTCAATAGAATCCATAGACCTATTATTACCAATAGGACAATGATACCTACAGGAATAATCCAGAACATATTGTACAGGAAAAATTCTTTAGCCTCTTCAACTTGTTGTCTGACATCACCTATGTTCCACTGTGCCCTGCCCTTGCCTCCGCCACCGCCACCGCCTTCGCAGAGGTATGCCAGCCAGGCACAAAAGCCTATAACGAACCATTTGCTCAGATCGAACGGCCTGAAAAGGATTATCTTCACTCTTTCAAAGGCTGGGCCGAGAGGCTCAACCACACTAATATATGTTAGACGCTCCGGGATCATAGACGGCCCTCACAAGCATTATGGGATTAGCTTATTTCGTCTCTTATGATTATATCCAGCCGGTCACGATTCACGCTTTGAATTTTTCCTGCTGCTGTTTCAGACTACATAGCTCCCTGCAAACAGGCCAGTCGGCAAAGGCGAGGAACAAAACCATAATCACATCCACCAAAGGTAAAAGCATCAATAGCCCCAGCGCCCAGCTATAGCCGGCTTTGGAAAATATCTTGCAAAAGATAAGCACCTTAATGAACGTTGCCATAAGAACTATGAAAACTATAAAAGCTACCAGAAGTAATACCAGCACAGGCTCTATATCATCAGGCCAATGGCGATACATGTAAACAGATTGCATATTGTCCCCTTTCAATAGGTTTAAAAATCAGCTTCAACCGTATGTGGCAGTTTTTCAAGCGGGCAGCCTGAACAGCGGGCTTTCGGCCTGCAAAATTCCTTGCCGACTTTTACAAGCAGTGCATGGTACTCATTGAAAAGCCGCACATCCTCCGACAGATTCGACTGAAACAGCTCCCGCAATTGCTCATAATCCGCATCCGGCTCAATCATTCCATGCCGAACAGTAACCCTCGCAGTATAAGCGTCCACGACAAAGATGGGCCTTTCAAAAGCATAAAGCAAAATCGAATCAGCAGTCTCGTGACCGATGCCGTTTATTTCCAAAAGCTCTCCTCGCAAACGCTCTGTATCAAGTCTTCCCAGGCTTGACAGCTTGCCGTCGTAATTCTCAAAGAGCCAGTTTATAAAGCTTTTAAGCCGTTTGGCTTTTATATTATAGTAGCCTGCAGGCCGGATAAACTCAGCGAGCCGCCAGACATCAAGATGATAAAGTTTTTCAGGTATAAGGCAATCAACAGACTTAAGATTCATTATCGCCTTTTCGACATTAGCCCAATTGGTATTTTGGGTTAGTATTGCACCGATGATTATCTCAAGCTGCGTATCGCCCGGCCACCATTGCTGCCGACCAAAACGCTCAAACAACAATTGGTAAATCTCAAGCAGTATCCGCTCTGTCATAATGCCAGTTGCTGCCATAAAAAAGTTACAATTTTTGACTATTGTAATTTACATCTGCTTTAAGTACACTCTGAAAAATTAAAAATCCAAAAAGACAACCGCCGTGGCTGCTTTGCTTAAGGTAGATTTTCGTGATAACAACAAAGAAAAAAGACTCGGTGACAAGAAGCAAAAATGCTGTTAATAAGCACAAATATGTAGGAAGCGAGCTATTTAATTTCACTGCGAATTCCTACCTCGAACGGACTTCTCGGCCGATTTATGCACTTGTTTTTCTGCTCCCCTTCATTATCTTTTATGAATTAGGAACGCTCCTGATTAATACCGATGTATTGAACCAGACTCAGTACAGGGTTATTGCCTTTATCTGGCTGCAGAGCTTCATTAACGAATACCTTGGTCTCGGCAGCAGGTTTGCATGGATTGCACCTCCTTTGACGGTAGTTGTAGTTTTGATTGCGCTGCAACTGGTCTCTCACAAGAAATGGCACTTTAATCTCAATGACATCGGCGTGATGACATTAGAATGCACCATGCTTGCAATACCGCTGATAGTTTTGAGCTTGGTCCTCAGCAGGCCCGCCACACTGAGGGATGATTTCAGCCGGTCCGCTCACAGCACGATACAAACGCAAACTAAAGAAGTGCCAATCTGCTCCTCGGCCGCCAACAATGCTTTATTGCTGTCGGCAGCCGCCAAAACCGGTAATGGAAGCATCAGAAGCGAATCTCTGCTGGCAAATATAGTCACCGGAATCGGAGCAGGGATTTATGAGGAGCTGATTTTCAGGCTGATTTTGATATGTATGTTGATGATGCTGTTTCAGGATATCATAAAGCTTGAACGCAGAAGCTCGATTATACTGTCGGTTCTTATATCAGCCGCCTTATTTAGTGCGCATCATCATATAGTTTTTATCAACGGCAAGATAGCTCCGGCTGCACCATTTAGCTGGACCGAGTTTTTCTTTCGCACAATAGCAGGCGTTTATTTTGCGATTCTTTTTGCCATTCGTGGTTTCGGCATTACTGCCGGTACCCATATCTTTTACGATATTATTGCAACGATTATCAATGCGATTTTCTTCCACCGGTAAAATTCAAAAAGATGCCGGTTTTTTGATTTTTTTGAAAAAATCTCACCACTATTAACCTTTTACTTTGCGGAGCTTGCAAAATAATCGTCCCATAAGTGGAATAATACCCACTTATCAGTACTGATATTGCTCTTGATTATGTGTGACCTTTTTTGTATAATGATGTTCAAATGAAGTTATAAAATTTACAGGAAATTGGTTATGGAATCACCGCAAATCAAGATTGAAATAGACCAATTAACTTTTAGTCTTTTTCAAAGACCGTTACATCCTGAGCTTTTCCAGATATACGGCAGCCGGCAATTAAAGACTGATAAATATGAGGCGCTCATCTGGGTAACGGGATGCACTCACGTAATCAGCGTCTTTACGGGCGAGATGTGCCTCAGCGAGGTTGTAAGCACACCCGGACAAATGCTTCCGCATCGGGGTTTAATCGAGCGTTTTCAATTTCGCGGGCCACGAACTCATAAATGCACCCTGAGCCGGGGCGTCAGTTATATGACCGATTTCCAGATCGAGCGGATGAGCCCCAACTTATATCGGCAAAGCTATACAGACTTAGAGCGATTTGCACGAAATCGGGGCGTGTTTGTCAAGTTTCCGGAGTTAGAGATTGGCAGCTTGCAGCCGTTCTGCTATATTGATTTCGAGGCCAGACGCAACGAGCTGCAAATCCATACCTTCGCAGCTTATCCAGACCAGGTATCGATGATTAAAACGCAATC
>CAZIED010000094.1:0-2586 GCA_964538525.1 uncultured Pirellulales bacterium
CTTATCCTCTCTACCGTGCTTTTTAAGAAATTCTTCGTATTCGTGATGTAAATCTGAACGCTCTTGCAAGCGATTTTCCAAGGGCCTAAAAATATCGATACCCCTTTCCTTCAAGAGCACATCTAAGTGCTGATAAGGCCGTAGAAATTCGTCTACATCAATGTGCTGAATCGCGTTTTGTTTATGATACTTTTGTTCTAATCCGCTTAAATTCGTTGCTTCTGCAGCTGCCCGACTAAGATCCTGTGTCCATTTTTTCCCTTGTAAATTACCAGAATAAAAGGAAATGGTATTTATCATTTCTCGCCTTGTTGCTTCGTGGTATCTGAGCCTGAAAGGAAGATTGTGAGTTTTAATGGCACGAATCAATTCATGCGAAATCTCAACCTGTGAATTATTGTGCAAGCCAAGTATGCCAAATAAAAAGTTAGTATCTAAAAAAAGAACCATTTCATTTAGATTGGCTTGTAATTTCTCTGTCAAATCCGGCGAAACCTCAAGAGTATAGAAATTGAAAGCACCATCTGCCAGTTGTGCAATATATTCTGACCTTTCAGTATCTGTTGCAACCTCAGCAAGAAAAGCTGAAATAGCTTTCTTTACATATTGTTGCTCTTTTGTTTTAAACATATCTTCTATCACTTCTGTTAGAAGTTGAGAAAGGCTTTCGGTATATTCATCTAAAGTATCAATAGAAGGATCAAGCAGAGAAGCTGTCTGCATTCCATGCCTACAAAAAGCTCTTGACAAGTAGTTCTGTAGTACAGGCCACATTTTTTCTATGGGTAGTTCCATATTTTTTTGAACAAGAGACTCAAGCCATGAATTCTTGACGCGTTCTTCCAAATCTCGTGACTTTTTTATTCTTTCCTCAATCTGATGTCTCAGTTTTATATCGAGTACTATGTTTGTCCCAGCAGGTCTTGATACACTTCCCTTTCTTATCATTGTTTCAAGAGTGTTTTGTATCTGATGCTCTGGTATTTCTAGTCCAAATAGTTGTTCGATGCCTTCTACAAATTGCACATTTGTTGACAATTTTACCTCTGGTCTGAGCACAAAGCATAATTGTACCAATCCCTCTAATGTTTCGCTTGGCTTTCCTGTTCGAGCTACAGCCATGAAATTGCACATATGCTCAAAAACATTAGAAAATCCTTTAACTATGATTTTTTCACTTTGAATCATTTATCTTTAGGATCAATAAAGAATTAATACGACTTCCTATTTTGTTACTATTATTAGAGTATAAAAATATTTCCGTATGCCATTTCATATGTCGTAAACAAATTTAACAACATACAAGATTAAAAGTATTAAACTATACTTATTAATCTTTTTATTTCGAAAGAATCTGCCCTTTGATTGCATAAATCTTCGCAGATACAAAATCGGCCAAAAAGGAGTGGAAAATCAAAAAAATTAACAAAAAGAGCAATTTTGTCGGCTGTAATATAATGGTAACTGGTTAGTTAGTGATTTGTGAGAAGTAGTTCGATACTTCCGCCTTCGCTAAAGCTACGGCGGACAAGCGATGCTCGATTCTTGTAACAGGTTAATTGGTGACTTGTAACTTGGTTATACAGAACTTCGCAGAGTAACAAGGCGATCCTGTTAATATCACCCCCTTACTCTTATCCTGTTTTCTTCAACAATCCACAAATGCTTCTCTATCGGCTCTTTTGAAAATAGACGGATTATGCGTTTGAAGACCTCAAGGACTTTGGTTTTGTCCTGTCGATTCAATCGCATCACAATAATGCCAGAAAAATTTTTAGGCTGATATGTCCTTATATCAGCAAAATCAGTATCCATTGTTATCAAAACACGTTTTTCTTTTTGACAAATATTGGCGAGATTAGTATCGGTTGTGCCGATGAGATTTTGATCAGATATGGTTATTGCATCGTATCCAGCCTGTTTAAGTAGCTCCGCTACTTCTACCGGCATATTTTCATCGATTTTGAAATTCATAGCCAATTCTACACCGGCATAGATACAATACGTTCACGTGTGAGGTCTGCTGCATAAGAAACAGCCGCAAGAATTGATTCCCGATTTAGCGAAGGATAGCTATGCAGAATCTCTTCTATGGAAAGACCTGCTGCTAAGTTGTCAAGGACAACAGATACCATGACACGTGTTTTCTTGATGCAGGCATTGCCGTGGCAGACTTTGGGGTCAACAGTAATATATTCATGCCAATTCACAATTTTTCTCCAGCAATATTACAATCTTGTAATATGAAAACTTCTTATGCTACTCTGCGTAGTACGCTACGTAGCACGAGATAAAGAATAAATCTTGAGCGTTCTCTTGTCAAATGTTTTGTACTGCATTTTGAAATTGAATCACCCGTGCTTCGCCTTCGGCTATGCAGGGCAGGCGAGCGACAAGTCATGGAGTAATAGCTTCGGTCAATTCTTGGCGGTTTTTGGAAAGCCAATCGGCTTTGCGATGAATCATCTGCAAAAAATCCAATCCCGTGAAATCGCCGAAAAAGCCGGTCGCAGCGACCGGCAGTATAGCCTCGGCTATCATCGTCTCAACCATTAAATCAATTAGCGAATTGAGCTTATCTTTATC